>JANMGF010001201.1:0-3399 GCA_031374535.1 Polyangium sp. (in: bacteria) | reverse complement strand
GGGCGCTACGCGCTCTCGACGCGCGGGGCGCGCATCCATCGCCTTGCGTGTCGAGTTTTTCGTAAAACGGACGTTAGGCGCCTTGCTCGCCTTCCGTGAGCATCGGAGCGGGGCGCGCGGGATCCTCGTCTGGCACGTTCGCGGGATCGGGTAGACGTCGCTCGGCGTGGCGTACGGCCATCGTCGCGGCGTCGCTCCATTCAATGGCGATCCCCTCGGGCCCGATCTTGATCCCCTCGATCATCGCGGCGAGGCATGCGCGCCGAGCGGGGATCGGCATTTCCTGCCATCGCGCCGCAACGGAGCGCACCCAAGAAAGCGCCCCTTGCCGATTGTCGACGGTATCGGCCGAAGCTTCCGCCGCGAGCGCCCTCTCTTCCGCCTCCATTCGCGCTAGCTCGCGTTCGATCTCCGCCGCCTTCCCTCGGATGACCTCCATCGGCCAGTCTCCCGAGGCGACCATGGAAACGAGATTGCTCCGCGCTGTAACGAGCTTTGCCCGTTGCGTGCGGAAGTTTGGCGCATGCGGCGAGGGAGGGGGCGCTTTCATTAGCTGCCCGTCAAGGGTCTTGAAGTGACGCGCGATCAGCTTTTCAATCTGCGGATCGAGCTTGTCTTTCCGATTCCACGGCGCAGCCTCGCACCGTTCGCGCTTTCCCCATTTCACCTCGGGCGCGTAGCGCTTGCGGCAGATGTAATAGCCCTCGTGCTTATTGCGCTCGCTCGCCGGATGCGACGTGATGACCGATTCACAAACGGAGCATCGCGCGAGACCTCGGATCAAGAATTGCGCCGTGATCGTCATGTGCGCCCCTTTTCGCCCATGATTGCGCCGCCCCGTTAGAGCATGCTGCGCAGAGTGCCACATTTGAAGCGAGACGATCGGCTCGTGAGCATCCAACCACTCGGCCGGCTTTTGCGTCATTTGGCGGTTTTTATCGGGGCGCACTGGCGTCGTCGCAATCTGCCCGGCGTACATCCGGTTTTTGAGGATTTGCAGGATCCAAGCGGACCGAAAGGATGCGACGCCGGGATACTTGTTTTGACAATGGCTCGCAATCGCTTTCGAGCTATGCCCTGAGAGGCACAAATCGAACATCTCGAAAACGATCGCGGCTTTCGGCGGATCGATGTCCAAGCGGCGCGGCTTATCGTGGACATCCTTGCCCTTTGCGCGCACGTATCCGAAGGGGGGCTGTCCCTCTACGAATTTCCCAAGGGCGCGCAGGCGCTTTCGATTGCCTTCCGTGCGTTCGCGGATGCGAGCGCGCTCCATTTACGCAATGGAGGCCCACATAGCCATTTGCGTCTCACCCTCGGGGGTAGAAGCATCGAACCGCTCCGCGAGAGAAAAGAATCGCGCGCCGCGCTTGATGATGTCGCGGACTGCCGAGATCGTGAATACGATGTCACGGGAGAACCGATCGAGCTTTGCCACGATTACGAGATCCCCCGGCCGAACCGCCTTTAGCAGGGCTGCGATCTTCTCGCGCTTTTCCTGCGATTCGGCGCCGCCTGATTCCGTTTCCTTGAAATCAATCGGATCCGGAAGGTGGGAGAGTTGGCAATAATGCCGGATCTCCTCGTCTTGCGCGTCGAGAGACGTGCCCGATCGCATTTGCTCCATGGTGGACACGCGCCGATATGCGAGCACGCGCGCCGTCCCGTCGTGCGGTCCCTTGAACGTGAAAACCCGCTTGACGGCGGCGGGATCTTCGATCGTGGGCGGCCCTGCCTTGATCACCTCGGGGCGATCGTGCTTCGCTTCGATGATGGAGACATCGCCCGGGGTGGTCACGCGCGCGCCTTGCTGCGCCGTCCCGCGCGCCTTGCTGCCCTTGCTGCCCTTGCTGCCCATGCCGGAAAGGATGGCCATCCTGGGATCCATGGTCGAGACCTCGATCGGACATTGCTCGACCACTGAACAAGCGATCAGCTAATCTGCCGGGCCGCGCGTCGCTCTCAGTGTCGCGCAAGTTGTTGGAATCATTGATGTTGCGGCCTCCCTTGTACGTAGCAAACAGATCCCGCATCGGGAGCGGGAGCGGGAGCGGGAGCGGGAGCGGGAGTGGGAGCGGGAGCGGGAGCGGGAGCGGGAGCGGGAGCGGGGGATCTCGCTCGGGGTGGGCGATCGTACCGGCGTGCTCGGTCTCTGCAAGACCACGCCGTGCTCGCCATCCTCACCACGCTTCGCGTGGCTCCGGGTGGCTCCGCGCGGTGCTTCGCAGTCTTGCAGAGACCTGCGCGCGCCGGTGCAGGACGGGGGTCCCGGCGAGAGGGTCGTCGGGCAGGAGGTCTCGTCATGCTGAGGATTTACGAAGTCGTTTTGGTGATGGCTGGGGACGCGGCGGGGATTGCGGAGCGCATTGAGCGAAAGGATTCAGATTTGGCTCGGCAAATGCGGAGGGCCATGCATAGCGTCGCGCTCAATATCGCGGAAGGTGCCGGGAATTCGGGGGGGCACAAACGGCAACGGTATCAGACGGCGCTCGGATCGGCTCGCGAGGTGCTGGCTTGCGTAGAGGTCGCACAGGCCATGCGTTACATCGAATCGGTGAACGCTGGCGCACTGGACCGGATGGACCACGTCATCGCCACCCTCGGCCGGCTCGTCTACCACCGCGCCTCGTGAAGCCGCGGGCGGGCCGTCCTTCACCGGGCGGCCCGCCCCGCACGGCCTGGATCCAAGCCCCCATTACGATGCCCATCTCGCCATTCGCGGCGGATCGTGGGTTCTCCCGCGACGAACCAATCTCCTCATTTTGAGGTTGAGTTCCCCGCCGACTCATGAGACAAAACAAGCGACGCCAGCCGGTGCGCTAACACCGACCGGCGTCTGACCCGCAAACCCCGTCTCAACCGGAGCTACAGGCTGTGGCAAAGATACCCGTCCGCCCCGAATCCGCCAAAAAACCTACACCCCTTCCCTCCCCCGAGGCGTCCTTCACGTGGTTTTACCGCGAATACCGGGCCTTCGTCCGCTCCGTCCTTCTCTCGCGACGCGTCCTTCCTCGCGACGCGGACGACCTCGTGCAGGAGGTCTTCGTGGTCGCGTGGCGGCGTCGTGATCATGTCGTTTGGGGCGAGCAAACGCGGGTTTGGCTTTACACGGTCACGCTTTACGTAGCCTCGAACCATCGCAGGCTTGCACGTCATCGAGCCGAAGAACTCGTCGACGATCTTCCGGAGCCTGCGGTTTTTCCGCGGGTGACCCAGGCCATCGACGCAGCCCGTCTTTTTTCGAGGGCCCTCCACAAGCTCAGCGAAAAGCTCGCCCCCGTTCTGATTGCCTACGAACTCGAAGGCCGCTCGATGCCCGAAATCGCCCGCGCGCACGGGATCCCCCTCAAAACCGCCTACGCCCGCCTGCAACTGGCGCGGAACCGCCTGGCATTACGC
>JANMGF010001190.1:0-4256 GCA_031374535.1 Polyangium sp. (in: bacteria) | reverse complement strand
GCCGGATCACCGGGAGCTCTGCGTGGCGACGTGCGCGGCGGTTTCCCTGGGCGAGCGCTCCGGGTAGCGTGGATCGGCAAGCGCGAGGAGCCGCCATGACGAACACGTTTGATCCCGACAAGCTCCCCGGGGCGCATGCGCTCGCGTACCTGCGGGCGCGGCTCCGGGACGTGCCGGACTTTCCGAAGCCCGGCATCCTGTTCAAGGACATCACGCCGCTGCTCGCCGATCCGCGGGCGCTGCACATCACGATCGATCTGCTGGCGGAGCGGTTCATCGGCGAGCGCATCGACGTCGTGGTGGGCATCGAGTCGCGCGGGTTCATCTTCGGCGGCGCGGTGGCGGCGCGGCTCAACGCGGGCTTCGTGCCCGTGCGTAAGCTCGGCAAGCTGCCGTGGAAGACGGATCGGTTGACGTACGCGCTGGAGTACGGCGAGGCCGAGCTCGAGATGCACGTGGACGCGATCACGAAGGGGGCGCATGTGCTCATCGTCGACGACGTGCTGGCCACGGGCGGCACGGCGGGCGCGGCGGCAGAGCTCGCGCGCAGGCAGGGCGGGCTCGTGGAGGCGTTCGCGTTCGTGGTGGAGCTCGGTTTTCTGGCAGGCCGCGGGCGGCTCGACAGCGGCGAGGGTCCGCGGCCGATCGTTTATTCGGTCGTGCACATCGAGGACTAGCGCCGGCGGATCGCCTCGAAGAACCGCCCGAGGATCGCCCGGCCCTCAGCAAGCTTGGGGATCGAGGTCCACTCGTTCCGCTGATGGGCCTGCGCGTTCTCACCCGGGCCCCAGTTCACGGCGGGCACCAAAAGCGCGGCGAAACGCGCGACGTCGGTCCAGGCCTGCTTGGCCTCCACGCCGGGCACGCCGGCGTCGCGGAGCGCGAGGACGAGCGGGTGGGATGCGTGGGGCGGCGCGGAGGGCGAGAGGTCGGTCCACTCGATCTTCGAGCGGCCCGCGACGAGCGCTTCGATCTCGCGTTGCGCCTCGGCGATCGAGGTGTCCGGCGAGAAGCGGTGGTTCAGGTTGAGGGTGAAGACGTCGGGCACGACGTTCCGCCCGCGCCCGCCCTCGGCGAGGGTCACGGACGTGACCGTGCGGTAGACGAGTCCGTCGAGGATCGAGGTGCGGGGCTCGCGCGCCGCGAGCTCGCTGAGGAAGGGGCCGGCCTTGTGGATGGCGTTCTCGCCTTGCCACGGCCTCGCGCTGTGCGCAGTGCGCCCCTCGAACGTGAGGCGCGCGTGGATCGCCCCCGACGCGCCGAGGCTCAGCTTGTTGTCGGAGGGCTCCATGCAGACGGCGAGATCCACGGCCGTCGCCTCGGGATCGTCCGCGAGCACCCGGCCGAGCTCGTTGTCCGCGTACGGACCTTCCTCGCGGGCGTAGAAGATCAAGGTGAGATCGGTCCCCGCGATCTCGCGCGCTCCGTGCTCGAGCAGATCGAGCATGAGCGCGAGGCCCGACTTCATGTCCGAGGCGCCGGGGCCGTAGAGCTTGTCGCCTTCGACACGCGGAACGCCGTCGTGGGACGTACGCACGACGTCGAGGTGGCCCGCGAGCGTGACGCGTGGCCCTCCTGTGCCTCGCGTGACGGGCACGACGATCGAGTCGCCGTGGCGCCGCGGCGGGGCAACGAGAGGGGCGCGAGAGACGCGTTCGAACACGGCGTCGGCGATCACGCGCTCCTCGCCCGTCGGCGAGGGAATGTTGCAGAGCCAAAGAAGTGTCTCGACGAGGCGCGCCGTGGTCTCGTTCATACGGGCACCGCGAAGTCGCGGAGGGCGGCGTTCAGCGAGACCTTGCGGTCCGTGGACGCGCTGCGCGTGCCGATGATGAGCGCGCAAGGCACGCCGAACTCTCCCGCGGGGAAACGCTTCGGCCTCGTACCAGGGATGACGACGCTGCGGGCAGGCACGCGGCCGCGGTGCTCGACGACCTCGGATCCTGTGACGTCGAGGATCGCGGTCGACGACGTGAGCACGACACCTGCGCCGAGGACGGCCTCGCGCTCCACGATCACGCCCTCGACCACGATCACGCGCGAGCCGACGAAGACGCCGTCCTCGATGATCACGGGCTGCGCGCTCGGGGGCTCGAGCACGCCGCCGATGCCCACGCCGCCGGCGAGGTGGCAGTCGCGGCCGATCTGCGCGCACGATCCCACCGTCGCCCACGTATCGACCATCGTCCCCGCGCCCACGCGCGCGCCGATGTTCACGTAGCCCGGCATGAGGATCACGCCCGGCTCGAGGAACGCCCCGTACCGCACCGTCCCCGGCGGTACGACACGCACGCCCGCCCGATCGAGGCCGTGCTTCAGCGGGATCTTGTCGTGGAACTCGAGCGGCCCCGCCTCCGTCACCGACATCTTCTGCACGGCGAAGTAGAGCAAGATGGCCTGCTTGATCCACGCATGGGTCACCCACCCGCCCTCGGCGAGGGGCTCGGCGACGCGTAGCTCTCCGCAATCGAGCGCGTCGATCGTCTGCAAGACGGCGCGCTCGTGTTCGGGGTCTCGAAGGAGCGAGCGGTCGGCGAAGGCGTCCGAGACGAGCGGCGCGAGGGAGTCGGCGAGGTTCGTCATTTCGGCCGGTTTAGCATGGATTTTAGGTCTCCACGCGCCCGCTCTCTATCCACACGACGCCCGCGGCCGCGTCTACCAGGAAGCCCACCCGCGCGCGACGCGCAGCCACACGCGCGAGCTCGAGCGAACCTGGCAGCTCGCCCCGCGGCGGCACGTGCAGCACGATCCGCGAAGGCGCCGCGTTCCTCGGGACAGGGCTCAACCGAACGACGAGCCCACCGCCCGAAGGATGCGTGATCCCGAGCCGCGCGGCCATCGTCCCACGCCGCGAGGCGATCAGCGCGGCGTACTCCACGAGACCGCCGAGCACATGCCGATCGGCCACGAGCGACGCGGGCCGCGGCGCATCCACGGACACGCGTACGGCGCCCTCGTCGGCAGCCCGATCCCCGAACCGTTGCTCGAGCACATCGAGGAGATCGAGCTCCGTGGGCGCGGGGGAAACGGCGGCGACGAACAGCTCCACGTACGCCAAGGCGTCACGAAGCTCGGCGCCGTGCTTGCGAACGGCTGCCTCGAGGGCGAGGCGCCGCCGCGCATCGAGAGGGCCCCCTTCCGCGAGCGCGGACCGGAGAGCCGCGACACGCAAGGCTGCATGCTCGCCGAGCGCGCGGGCCTGATCCTGGGCCTCCACATCCGAGAGCAACGCTTCACCGAACGCGATTTCGAGCGCAGCGAAACCCTCCCGGAGCGTCTCGCTCGCCTCGACCATCTCGCTCCTCGCTTGTGTGAGGGCGCGAGGGCCGATGCGCCGCGAGCCGAGCAGGTGACCGAAGCCTTCGAGCGCGGCTATGCCCTCTCGGACCGCGCCGCGGGCGATGGCAAGCGGGCACTCGGCGCGCGGCGACCCCGTCACGCGCGCGGGGAGACCTCGTAGCCGGCGAAGAAGTAGCCGATCTCGCGGGCCGCCGACTCGGGTTTGTCCGAGCCGTGCACCGCGTTCTCGCCCACGCTCGCCGCGTAGAGCTTGCGGATCGTGCCTTCGGCGGCGTTCGCGGGGTTCGTCGCGCCGATGACCTCGCGGTACTTGGCGATCGCGTCCTCGCGCTCGAGCGCCATGATGACGATCGGGCCGCGGGACATGAACGTGCAGAGCTCGTCGAAGAAACCGCGACCTTTGTGCTCCGCGTAGAAGCCTTCGGCCTCGGCGCGGGTGAGGTGGATACGCTTCATCGCGCGGACGATGAAGCCCTCCGATTCGAGGCGGCCGATGATCGCACCCGTGTGGTTCTTCTCGACCGCATCGGGCTTGACGATGGAAAGAGTGCGCTCCAGAGCCATGGGGCGCCCCTACTAAAAGAAAGGGGGCGTGCGCGCAAGGAAAGCTCGCGCCCGCCTTTGCGATTGTCGAAACCCCAGGGCGAGCGTGGGTCCTCTCGGGTGCGGCTCGGCCCGCCCGTGTGGACCAGAGCGGAGGTGCGGCAGGACGAAGCTCGTGGACCGCTCGCCATGAGGCTGTCACACAAGCCTGCTATTGGGGTCCCACGCATGCCGACGAACGTTCTCATCGTGGAGGACGAGCGCGATCTCCAGCGCGTCCTGTCCTACAACTTCAAGCAGGCTGGGTTCGACGTGGTCTCCGCGATGAACGGAGAGACGGCTCTCCGCGCGGTGAAAGAGGAGCCCTTCGACCTCGTCATCCTCGACCTCATGCTCCCGGACATGCCGGGTAC
>JANMGF010001177.1:0-1536 GCA_031374535.1 Polyangium sp. (in: bacteria) | reverse complement strand
TCTCGGTCGATGCCAGCGGCCGTGCCCGAGACGCCCGAGACGTCGAGGGGAACCCCACGAAGGACGTCGCGGAGGAGCAACTCGTCGAGGAAAGCGTCGAGCCCGTCCGCCTCGTACCGAGCGACGGCGTGGCCCACCTCGGCGAGCAGTCGCGCGGCGAGCCGAGATCGATCGAGCCCGCGTCCGCCGAGACCGTGGAGCGAGATCGCGCGGGAGGCGAGCTCGCCCGGGAACGAGGACGCAAACACGTTGAGCCCGACGCCCGCGATAACGGCGTCGATCGTGCCGCCACGCAGGGCCGTCTCGACGAGCAGCCCCGCGAGCTTCTTGCCATCCACGAGCACGTCATTGGGCCACTTGACGCCGGCGCGCGGGCCGCTTTTCGCGTTCGCCCCGAGCACCTCGTCGACGACACGCGCCACGCAAACGCCGAGGACCAGCGCGAGCGGAGGCAACGCGCGGGGCTCGATCCTGGGGCGGAGGACGACGGAGAGGTAGAGGTTTTCCCCGGGCGGCGAGTGCCAGGTGTGGCCGCTCCGGCCGCGACCCTGGGTCTGCGCGTCGGCGAGAAAAGCAGCGCCGTGGGGCGCGCCCTGGGCCGCGGCGCGGCGCGCGTCGTCGTTGGTCGAGGCCGTGACGGAGGCGACGACGACGGGACGACCTATCGCCGCGCCGAGCCGATCGAGCTCGGCCTCGATGCGGAGAGGATCGAGATCACTCAAAGCGGGGGGGCGGGGGCAGAGCTCGGCTCGCCCGAGCGGAGCCCCCGAGCGTTGACCAAAAAGTCGAGCCCGATGTCGGCCGCGGGGGCCGAGTGCGTGAGTGCGCCGACGCTGATGACGTCGACGCCGGCAAGCGCAAGGTCCGTGATGCGCTCGAGCGTGATGCCACCGGAGGCTTCGAGGATCGGGCGTGGCGTGAGGGAAGCCGCGCGCGAGACGGCCGTGCGCACGTCCTCGGTCGAGAAGTTGTCGAGCAAGATCACGTCCGCGCCGGCCTGGATCGCCTCTTCCAGCTGCACGAGGGAATCGACCTCGACCTCGATGCGCGACGTGTGCGGGGCGTGGGCCCTCGCGCGCTCGACGGCGCGGGTGATGCCGCCGGACGCCACGATGTGGTTGTCCTTGATCATCACCGCGCTGCCGAGATCGTTGCGGTGGTTCACCGCGCCGCCCGTACGAACGGCATATCGCTCGAGCGCGCGCAGGCCCGGCGTGGTCTTGCGCGTGTCCGTGATCCGCGTCCGTGCGCCTTTCGGCACCGCGTCGACGTAGCGGCGCGTGATCGTCGCGATGCCCGTCATCCGTTGCACGAGGTTCAGCGCCGTCCGCTCCGACGCGAGCACCGCGCGGGCAGGTCCTTGCACGCGCCAGAGCGTCGCGCCCGCGGGAGCCTCTGCGCCGTCTGGCACGAGGATCTCCACCACGCAGCGCGGATCGACGCGGGTGAACACGCGGCGGAAGACCTCCGCGCCGCACGTGATCACGGGCTTGCGAGCGACGGCGGCGGCGACGGCCAAAGTCTCTGCGTCGACGC
>JANMGF010001170.1:0-3045 GCA_031374535.1 Polyangium sp. (in: bacteria) | reverse complement strand
GCTGCGAGTACGCCTGCACCACGACGAACAACGGCGTCGAGGTGTGCGATTACGCCGACAATGACTGCGACACGAACGTCGACGAGGGCTTCGACGTCCAGACGGACCCCGAAAACTGCGGGACGTGCGGGACGAGCTGCGGCGCGCTCTACCCGAACTCCGTCGGCACCTGCGCGGCGGGCGTCTGCGCGTTCGGGCCGTGTTTGTCCGGGTATTTCAACCTCGATGGCATCGAGGCGAACGGGTGCGAGTATGCCTGCGTTCCCTCGGGCCTGGAGGCGTGCGACGGCCTCGACAACGATTGCAACGGGATCGTCGACGACGGCGTGCTCCCCGGCGTGGGCGACACGTGCGGCGCCTCCAGCGTGGGTGAATGCGCGTTCGGCGTGCAGGCATGCCTCGCCGGCTCGCTCGTCTGCGTGGGCGCGGTAGGGCCCGGCATCGAGCTCTGCGACGGCCTCGACAACGATTGCACCGGCGCCGCGGACGAGGCCTGCCCCGTGGCGAACGCGACGGATCGGAGGCTCGATGTCGCCGCGAACTCGGGCGTCGGGCAAGCGACGAGCACGCAGCTCTCGGTGGCGGCGCAAGGCGACGTCGTGATCGCGTCCTATCTGGATCGCCGCGAGGGCAATGCCGACATCCGCGCGAACGTCTCGACGAACGGCGGATCGACGTGGTTTGCGACGGACATCGGGGTCGCGGGCGGCACCCTCGTGCAGGTCGAGCCCTGGGCGTTCCTCTCGCCGACCCGCGCCTACGTGGCCCTCGCGCAATTCCCGATCGCCGCGCACCGCGACGTTTATTTGGCCTCGTCCCCGGCGCCCTACACCGCATTTTCGATCCCCGCGCGCGTCGACAAGGACGCGACGTCCCAGGACGCCTTCCTCGTGCGTGGTGTCGTCGCCAAGCCGGGCGCGCAGGATACGATCGTCGTGGTCTGGCAAAGCCTGAGCGGCACGGGCGACAACGTCACGACGAACGTCTTCCTCCAGCGTTCGACGAACAGCGGCTCGACGTGGCTCGCGGCGGACGTTCGCGTCAACGCCGTCCCCGGCAAGTCCGAGCTCCCCGCGATCGCGACCGACGGCAATGGCAAGGTGTTCATCGCCTGGCGCGATTCGCGGAACGACAAATCCGAGGTGTTTGCCTCGGTGTACGACGCCGACGCGGGCACGCTCGGCGCGAACGTCGCGCTCTCCGGCGGCAATCCGGCCGAGCAGATCACGGTCGCCGCCGATCCCGGCGGGCCGAACGTCTATGTCGCGTGGACCGATCTCCGCGGCGCGAAGAAGGTCATCCGCCAGAACCGCAGCAACAATGGTGGCGCGATGTTTCAGCCGGACGGGGCCGTGGTGAACGTGGACTCCACCTTCGCCGACGCGTCCACGCCGTCCATCTCTTCGGCCGGCGGGCGCGTCGTCGTCGCGTGGGAGGATACGCGGAGCGGATTGCCCGACATTCGCCTGAACCATTCGATCGACGGCGGCGTCACCTTTCAACCGAGCTCCGCCCGCGCGGATCTCGGCACCACGCCGGGCACGAGCGCCTCGACCCGCCCTCGCGTCGCCCTCGGCGCCGCGAGCCTCGTCTTCGTCACGTGGGAGGACGCGCGGAGCGGCCAGCGCGATATCTACGGAAACCACTCCTTCGACAGCGGCGCGACCTTCCAGCCCTTCGATCTGCGCATGGACGTCGGCACGGCGGGCGCCCCCTCGCCCGCGGGCGCCGCCGATTCCCGCTCTCCGTTGGTCGTGACGAACGCCGCCGGCGTCCGGGCCATCACGTTATGGACCGACAACCGCACCGCGGCCGGAGCGAACGGCGCGAACGCGGACATCTACGCGAACTTCTTCGAGTGATCGCGCCTGGCCCTGGAACGCCGAGCGGCCCGCCCGTTCGGCGTTTCATGCGCTATTTAATCGCGACGCGCCGTCAGCACGAATTGCTCGCGAAGGTTGGCCTTCTTCGATTCGTGACGCACGTGGATCTCGTACCGGCCGGGGTGCGTGACGGCGACGCGCAGGGGCACGCCTTTGCCATTGTGGTGCGTGAACCTGTGCACGCAACGCGTCTCCGCGCAATGACGTTCGAGCGCGGAGTCGGCCTCCGAGGGGAGCTGCACGCGTACGTGCGTGGGCACATCGAGGTGCACGAGGGCCGGCTGATCGTCGTGATGGTGCGTCAGGAGGTCGAGCTCGGTCCAGGCGTGACCTGCCTCTGGCAATGCGACCGCGCGCTCCTCGACCCGCACGACCTCGGGCCCTTGCGCCTCGGGGCCTTGCAAAGGAGCGACGCGGGTCCAGATCGCGTATCCGAGGGCCGCCGAAAGGGCCATGGCCGGCGCAAGACGCACGAATGTCGAGCCCTCGCCGCGGCGCCGTTTGTCCGGGGCCTGTGGCTCGGTATGCCGTTCGGCCGCCGCTCGTTCGGGCAAACCCGAAAACGTACGCTCGACGAGCGATTGCGGAGGTTTTACCTGCTTGAACGCTCGGATCTCCTCCGCGAGCTTGGAAGGGAGAGGGGGCAGGTCTTCCGCCTTCATGTCGACTCCTCTCTTGCCGGAGGCCTCGCCGGTGCGGCGGGCTTTGCGTCGTCTATCCTTTCGTGAGCCGAGAAGGCCGCTCGCAGGCGCGCGCGCCCGCGGGCATGTCGGCTCTTCACGGTCCCCTTGGGAACGCCGAGGATCTCGGCCACCCGATCATACCCGAGCTCCTCGATGTCGCAGAGGACGACCACGGTGCGGAACTCCTCGGGCAACGTTTGCAGGCAGGCGAGGAGCAGGCCTGCGTGCTCGTTTTGCATCACCCTCGATTCGGGGCTCTTTCGTTCATCGTCCGCGCCGAAGCCGAGCGCCGAGGCGCACGCGTCCACGAATTGATCGAAGAGCCCGCGCCGCCGCGCCTCCGTGCGTCGCGTCTCCAGGTATTCGTTCCGGGCGATCCCGCATATCCAGATCACGAGATCGCTCCGGCCCTCGAAGGAGGCCGCGTTGGCGTAGGCCTTGATGAGCGTGTTCTGGAAGAGATCGTCGGCCCTGTCGCG
>JANMGF010001156.1:0-2193 GCA_031374535.1 Polyangium sp. (in: bacteria) | reverse complement strand
CGCTCGACGTCTCGCTCACGCAGATCTACCGCTTCACGGACGCCCACTTCGCCGTGCAGGCGGACGTATCGCCGGGCGTCCCCGACGCGTACCGCTCGCTCGCCGTGCTCGAGCTCTACAACGAGTACGGGGGCGCGCCTCCGCTCGTGCCGGGCACGTTCGAGCTCGCGGCGGCGCCGAACGACGCCTACGCGACCTGCCAGCACTGCGTCACGGTGATCACGCCGGACGCCGGCGAGATCCCGAAGCGCACGTTCTTCCAGACGGGCGGCAAGATCGAGCTCACGAAGCTCGATCCGGAGGATCGGAGCATCGCGGCCGGCAAGGTCACCGACGTCATGCTGTCCGAGGTCGTGCAGAAGGAGGACGGGACGTGGGAACCCGTGCCGGAGGGGAGCTGCTTCGTGATCCCCTCGTGGTCGTTCGACACGACGCCCGTGAACGGCATCCCGTGCGAGAAGGCCGAGGAGTGCGGCAACACCACGCGCCAGGTCTGCTCGCCGACGACGAAGACGTGCGCGCCTTGGGAGTGTAGCCTCACGTTCGACGTCCTGTGCCCCCAAGGCGAGAGGTGTCTGGCGCAGGTGCCGAGCGAGAGCTCGATCGGGGCTTGTTACAAGGCGTGCACGCCGCTCGCCTCGGGCGACTGCGCGGACGGCGAGACGTGCGTCGCGCTCGACCCCGTGCAGAACTACGGCGTCTGCCGGCCGACGGGCGACGGCGCGCCCGGCGAGGCGTGCGACGAGCCCGACGTCTCGACGGGCTGCGAGGCCGGCAGCGTGTGCGCGGGTGTACCCGCCGCGTGCGAGCAGACCTGCGCGTACCTCACGCCGGACCCTGGATGCCCCGACGGACGCGTGTGCGGCCTGTCGAACCTCTGCCTCTCCCCCGAGAGCGGCGATCCGGCCGCCGTCGGCGAGACGTGCCAGCCGACCTGGGCGCCGTACCGGGGCTGCGGCGCCGACGGCGAGGCGTTCCGTGGCCTCTGCATCGCCCTCTACCCCGAAGACACGGTCGAGACGTGCCAGCGCCTCTGCCGCACCGCGGACGGCGACTGCCCCACGGGCGAGTACTGCGCGGGCATCTTCTCGAACACGGACGTCGGCATCTGCTGGAAGACCCCGACCTGCGGCGACGGCGTGCTCGACCCGCTCAACGAGGTCTGCGACGACGGCAACACCACGTCGGCCGATGGATGCGCGGGCGACTGCGACACGGCCGAGTTCGACGCGCTATGCAAGTACGCCGAGCCGCTCGCGCTCGACGTCGACATCCAGAGCACGACGGAAGGCGGGCCCACCGGCTATGGCGGGAGCTGCGAGCTCTACATCGTGGTGCCTTCGAAGACGTTCACCTTGGACGTGCCGGGGCCGGGCCGACTCTCGCTGGACCTCTCGTCGGGCGCGGACCTCGATCTGCTCGTGCTCGGCGACTGCGCCGATCCGAACGGCAGCGAGATCGCTTGCAAGAGCTCCCACGTCTCCAACGAGGTGCTCGATCTCGACTTCGCATCCATGCCGAGCGGCCCCGTGATGATCGTCGTGCGCGGCAGGACGATCCCGGACGTGGGGCCTTTCACGCTACGCGCGCATTTCACGCCGGCGGTCTGCGGGGATGGCGTCGCCGTCGGGCCCGAGGCCTGCGACGACGGCAATACGATGCAGGGCGAGGGCTTCTGCTCGGCCGATTGCCTCAGCCCCGACTGGCCCGCGGTCTGCGAGGGTCGCCCCATGCTCTCCACGTCGTCGCAGAACCTCGGCAACACCACGAGCGCGCCGGATCTGAACAACACCGACGGGTTCTGCACGTTCGGCACCGGCGGCGAGGTGATGTACCGCTACGTCGCGCCGAAGGACGGGACGTTGACGCTGCACGTCGACGAATCGAGCGCGAATTTCGCCGTCTACGTGCTCGACGGCTGCGGTGCGGCGACCGAGGGCACGACCCTCTCGTGCTCGAACACGGGCTGGCCCCCGGAGAGCGCGGAGGACCTCGCGGTGCCTCTCACCGCGGGGAAAGAGGTGACCGTCGTCGTCGACACGGTCCGGCCCAGCAAGGGCGGCGCGTTCAGCCTCGCGGCGACCTTCCAGTGAAAACGCCGTCGCCACCGTCCCATGAAACGCGAGGCGGAGAGGATCGCGCTCACGACGGTGGACCTCTGCCAATGGCGTCACGTCATGAGCGCCGGGCGCG
>JANMGF010001134.1:0-6811 GCA_031374535.1 Polyangium sp. (in: bacteria) | reverse complement strand
CGGCGCTCGCGAAACCTTTCGGCTCGCGAGCGCCGCATTGGGAGGGAGAAATTAATTCCCGCTCGTGAGCAGGTTGTACGTGTCGAGGTCCGCCTCGTGGATGCCGTAACGGCCTGCCGCCATCAGCACCTCGTCGCCGTCGACGACCGGCTCGACGCTGTAATACCAGTTCCAACCCGGGAAGAAGGCCGTGGACGTCGGGTTCGCCGGGTCGTCCAGGTTCGCCATGAGCACGCCGCCGTTCATCTCGAAGAAGGCGCGGTGCTCGTCGACGGCCGTCAGGTACGCCCATTGCGGGCGCTTCACGTTCGACGCGACCTGGAACGTCTTGTTTTGGCCGCCTTGCGGCACGAGGACGCTGAACCTGTTGTTGTTGTTCGTGTAGTAGCTGTAGCTCTCCCACACGAGGTTGTGCGCGACGACGGGCCTGCCGCCGTCGTCGATGAGGAGCTGACCGATGCTGCGGTTCGCGAATTGGTGCTTGTTCTCGAGCTCGGCCTTCTTGCCCGAGAGCTTCAGCTTCGCGACGGCGAGCTCGATGAATTGGTCACCCCAGACCGGGTCCTTCGTGAAGATCGTGTTCCCCTTCTTCGCGATGATCGTGCCCGGCACGTTGATGCCTGCGTCGAGCTTCGGCTGCGCGGGGTGCTTCAGGTCGAGCTGCTTCATGAAGTACCGCGCGTAGGCGCGGGTGTCGCCCGGGACGGCCTCCGATTTCTTGACGGTCACGTAGATGTCGCCGTCCTGCGCGCTCGCCGCGACGTACTCCTCGGTCTGTCCGGCCGTCACGTCGATGGGCGCGAGCAGCGTCGGCTGGGCCGGGTTCGAGAAGTTGACGAGCCGGAGCTGGGCCTTCGTGCGCAGGCGGATCGCGTTGTACCCGTCCCCGTAGCAGTACGTGTAGACGTTCGGCGGTAGCTGGTCCGCATCGAGCGGGACGCAGGTCGTCTCCGCGTCCGCGTGATCGGTGCACTGCGCGAAGCCGCCATTGCAGTAATCGATCGCGCCGTTGTCGAGGGTCTTGCAATTGCGACGCCCCGCGAGGAACGTGCAGCCCTCCTGGCCCCGGCAGTACGACCAGCCCCAGTAGTAGCTGTTGCAGATCTGGACGTCTTCCGTCACCTCGCCCTGGACCTGGCTGGTCGTGACGAACCCGAGCGTCTTGTCCCCGACGACGCCCATGGAGCTGCCGCCGTAGTAGTAGCTGTACGGCAGACCCGTCGTGACGAGTGTACCGCCCTCGATGGGGCTCGCCGGATTCGAGAGATCCCAGGTCTTGATGGTCGTCTCGTAGTTCGGCCAGTTGAGCCACTTGCCGGAGACGGCGACGAACAGGTCGCCGACCTGATAGTACGCCGCATTCACGGGGATGTCGAAGGTCGCGACGGGCGTGCCCGTATCGGCCGGCTGCGTGTTCGGGATGATCTCGACCTTGGCCGTCGAGCTCGGGTCGTACCAGTACCAGTAATCGTCGAAGTCCGGGCCGCGGAGGCGCGCGCGGTGATCGCCGAAGACCCAGACGCGGCTGTAGTCCGGCGCGAGCTCGAGCTCGCCGACCTTCTCGGGCGCGTCGAGGTCCGATTGATCCCAGACGCGGAGCTTCGTCTCGGAGAGGTTCGCCCCGTTCGTCGGGTCGAGCTTGAATGCGCGGCGGACCGAGTCGGGGTGGTCCATGAGGCCGCGGCGCGTCACGCTCGTCTCCGAGAACGTGAAGATCTGGACGGCGGACTCATACGACCACTGGTTGTTGACGACCTTGTAGCCGGAGAAGGGCAGGAGCACGAGGCCCGTCTCGGTTTGTCCCGTCGGCGCCGTCACGTTGACCGCGTTGTGGAGCACGCTGAACGCGCGGTGATCCCAGTTCGCCTCGGACCAGTTCCAGCCGTAATCCGAGCCCTGCACCTCCTTGCGGTCGAGGAGCGGGTTCGGGTTCTCGAGGTCCGTGATGTTGTAAAGGCTGACGGCGAGCTTGCGTCCGTTCTGATCGTCGACGCCGATCCCGATGAGGCGCGTGTTGTCGAACGCAGGCCGGAAGAAATCGTTCCAGCCCGAGACGATGAACTCGCTCTTCTCCTCGGCGTGGCCGTTCGGATCGATCGAGAAGGCGTGGAACGGATCGTAGTTGCGGTACGTCACGGCAAACGCCCGATCATCGAGGAAGATCGCGGCGAAGAGGTTCATGTTCGTGCCGAAGCCCACCGTGTCGATCGGCGTGACGTTGTCGAGGTTCGTCGCGTCGAACGTCTGCAGGTAGCTCTGCTGGCCCCAGCCCCATCGCGGGCCCGAGAAGACGCGGAGCTGGTTGTTCCGGTAGTCCATGTGGAATTGCGACCGGACGTACCCGTTGACCGTCACCTCGTCGCGCTGGACCATTGTGCCGTTGTTGTCGGAGATGTCGATGACCGCGACGTCGCTCTGCTGCGACGACCACCAGTCCTGCTCGCGCGCCACGAGCAGCACCTCGTTCTCCGCGTGGATGGCCGAGACGTAGCCGCCGAGGGAGAGCTCGCTCTTCTCGGTCATGGCCGTCGGGTCGACGTCGAAGCTCTTCACCGTGCTGCCGAGGACCCACTCCCAGTAGCCCTGGTCGTTGATGAACCAGTCATAGTGGCTCGCGGCGACGAACAGGGCGTCTTGCGTGGCGCCGTTCGCGTAGCGGCTCGTCTGGATGTAGCCCGGCACGTCGTACTGCGACACCATCACGGGGTTCGACGGGACCGAGATGTCGACGAGGATGACGGTGCCGCCCGCCGTGCTGTCGACTTCGAGGCTGTTCGGCTTGCCCTTGTAGCCGTACCAGTCGTTCATCAAGAGGACCGCCTTGGTCCCGTCGACGTACATCTCGACCGGGCTGCCGCCGACCTGGAGCTGGCCGACGACCTTGGGGCTCGTCACGTCGCTGACGTCGATCACCTGCAGGCCGCGATACCAGTTGAGGTTCAGCAGGGTGCCATTGTTCATGACACGGTAGATGTCGCCCTCCTCGAGCTCCTGCTCCTCTTCTTCCTCCTCTTCTTCTTCCTCCTCCTCCTCTTCCTCCTCGCCCCATACGAGCCGATACTGCTGGTCATCGGCCGACAGGAACGAGGTCGGGCCCTTGCTCTCCTGCTTGCTCTCGGCCGTATTCTCCTCTGCATCCCCCGTATTCGTGGCGCATCCCTGCCCGGCCACGAACATGAGCGCGGTCAAGAGACCCGCCGTTCGTGCCACGGGACCACGATTCAACAAACTACGCATCATGCCGCTCCCTTCGCTCCTTCACACAAGATGAAGGAATAAAAAGCCTTCCTACATAACCGAGACGTTTGGGGGGTGTCAAGGCAGGGCCGAGGCGCTTTTGACGCTCACATGTGGCGTTCTGTCCCACAGAGGGCACGCGCTGCGTCAATGGTGCGAAACAAGCGTTGCGGTGCGATGCGTGTCGTCTCCGTCCCCGGGGTACCGTCTTGCGTGGGTCTGCGATTGCTGGTAAGGGTCGGAGTTCACTTTTGCGGCAAGCTTCTCATGCGGGCGAGACGTGTCATGTCGATACCTTGGTTTTCAGCTCTCGCTGCCACGGCGGCGTTGTCTCTCTCCGGCGCCGTGGGGTGTCAGGGGGACGCGGCACGAGGCAATCCGACGGCGTCGGCTCCCAGCGCTTCGGCCAGCGCGGCGATCGCGCCGAGCGACAAGAAAAAGCCGAGGAGCCGCGGGGCGGACGTGCGGGACGACCGCTTCGACGCGAAGATCACCGAGTTTCTCCCGAAGGTGCCGGATCCGAAGATCACGAGCCCCGAGAATGGGGGCGCTCCGGTCGACAATCCAACCTTCCGCGACCGCGTGATCACGCTCGTGCGCCAGGTCTCGGCGATCGAAAAGGAAGGGGAGAGCGTCGGCTGCGACTTGCCCGTCACCTCGCCGAAGCCATTTCGCGCCGTCGTGTGGGGCTATCGAGAAGGGGCGCAGGCGGCGCGCGGCGAGGCTTCGAACGCGTCGATATGCGTCGCGCTGAAGGACGCCACGCGGCGCGCGGTCGCCTCGGGGGGCGGGACCAAGGAGGCGCTCGCCGGAACGCGGATCGCGGTCGAGCTGCCGGATCATGGCGTCTCGATCCTCGAGCACCAGGGCAAAGGGCTCGAGCTCGATCACGGCCTCGTGCCGCTCCGTTCGTTCGACAAATCGCGGCTCCAGCAGCAGATCACGGACGGGCAGGCCTATCTTCTGCGCGTGATCGACGCCGAGCACAAAGGCGCACACAAGTATTATCACGCGCCCTCCGACGCCTTCGAGCCCGAGCTCCACACCATTTACACCGCGTCGACGGGATTCACGCTGCTGAAGCTCCACGCGATGCAGAAGGAGAAGCGCCTCCTCGACCAGACCAAGGCGGCGGCCGAGTTCCTCCTTTCGATGCAGAGCCGCGACGAGCGCGACCATACCGCCGGCGGTTTCTTTTATTTGCTCGACCTCAAGCGCGGCAAACCCGAGCGCAAGCTCGTCGTGGGCACGACGTCGAAGACCATCTTCACCTTGCTCGAGCTCCATGCCCTGACCAAGGACGCGAAATACATGGACGCGTCCCGGAAGGCCGCGGATTGGCTCATTTCGATGCAGCTCCCCACAGGAGGCGTTCGCGCGTCGCTGAGCCAGCACGAGGGCGGCCCGTGGTCGGTCCAGGCGAAGGAGTCGACGCTTTACAATGGGCAGGTCCTCTCGGCGCTCTCGCGCGTCTACCGCGCGACGAAGGACACGAAGTACCTCGACGCCGCCGCGCAGACGGCGACGTACCTCGCGCAGAAGGTCGAGACCAAGGGTTGTTACGTCGGCGACGAGTATCGCAAGCCGAACCCGGTCTCGAGCTCGTGGCTCGTCCTGTCGCTCCTCGATTTCGCGAAGGCCACGGGGGACAAACGCTTCGAGGACATCGTCTTCCGCTGCTCGCGTGATCTGCTCGGAAGGCAATGGAAGCGGCCCGAGGACGCCTACCGGCACGGTCGGTGGAAGGGCTCGTTGTCGAGCAGCGGCACGGGCTGGCTGGCCGAGGTCATGAGCGAGGTGTTCCTGTTTTGCAAGGACAAGGGCAAGGAGAGCTGCGACGGGTACAAGGACGCCGTCGTCGCCGCCGTCCGGCAGATCATGCAATACACCTACGGGCCCGAGAACGATTTCGTGGTGAAGAACCCGAAGGCGGCCGCGGGTGGCGTGTTCTGGAGCGTGCGCGAGAGGTATGTCCGGACAGACTCGGTTTGTCACGCCATGAATGCGTACATCAACATCCTGCCGCACCTCGGGGAGGGCGTTCTTCTCACGTTGCCCGAGATGTCGCTCGCGGAGCGGCTCGCTTTCGACGCCGACGCGGACGACAAGAAGGCCGAGGCGGAGGACCAGGCCGGCGGCGAGGAAGGCGGCGAGGGCGACGATGCGCCGATGTCGCGCGCCGAGGACCCGAACGAGGAGGGCGCTTCGAGGGGCCCGCGCAGGCCTCCCCACGAGATGCCGCCGAATGGCGAACCACGCCAACGTTTGCCCAAGGGAATGAGGCCGCCGGGCAGCCGGCCTCCGGGCCCGAGGCCCCTGGGGCCCCGTCCCCAGGGTTTGCCCCCCGGTATGTCGGAGCCGTGAGTCTCAGAAGACTTCAGCGCAAAAAGGCGCGCGGGTCGCGCTGAACATCCGGTCGGCGCGATCGAGCGCGCCTTCGGTCCTCTCCTCGACAAACCCCACCTCGGCGGCTCGCGTGAACGAAATGCCCCCGAGGTACGCCGAACCAAGCGCGGCGGCGGAGACGCGGAGATCACAGGGCTCCTCGGTGCGGGTCGCGCGGGCCGCGCCGGCGTCGAGCCGATAACGGCCGGTGTTCCACGGACAAACCGGATCGTCCACCTCGAGCACGAGCGTCCCCTCCGCTCCATAGCGCCGCGCCGCGAGCGCGGAGGGCACGTCCATGATGCGGACCCAGAGCGCGTCGTAGCTTTGGTAGTGCATCCGGCGCGGCTCGGCGAGGAGCATGAACAACGCGTGATCGGTGGGCAGGTTCGACGCCTGGATCCGCGACGCGAGATCCATGTCGCAGAGATACCGCCACGCGGCGCGGGTGCCCGCGGGCGTCGCGCCCATCGCCTCCTGCACCACGACCGTGGAGTTGGGGAGCTGCAAGGTCGTGAATTCCACGCGGATACGGTAGAGCGCGTATGCCTCGTCCTGGCCGTTGATCCGGAAGACCACGCGTTGCAGAGGCCCCGCGCCGCCCCGCGTCGACTCGAGGTCGGGGAGCCTGCGGAGCGACCACCATCCGGGCGAACGCGAGGGCATCCCCGGCGTCGTGCGGCGAGCGCGCTCGTAAATGGGCGGGATCGACGCGAGCGCCTCGGTCTCGTTCACGAGGCGCGCCTCGAAGGGCACGGGCGAACCCACGAACGCAGACCGGTCGCGCTCGATCGTCACGTCGCCGCCGAACGAAGCCAGGCCATACCCATAACGACCGTAAATTTGCGCTTCCGAGGCCCAGAGCGCCGCGATGGCCTGGCCGCGGCCTCGCGCCTCCTCGAAGTGCCGGCGCATGAGTTTGCGGAGGACGCCTTGCCTTCGATGGGTCGGGAGCACAGCCACGAACGTCAGGCCCGCGGTGGGGACGACGCCGCCCCCCGGCACGCTGAGATCGAAGGCGTATGCGCCGGCGCTTCCGACGATCGCGTTCCCGTCGTAGGCGGCGATGCGGGTCTCGAGCTCCGGCAGGCGTCGTGCTCGTTCCGTGCGCTCTTGCGAGGACGCGACGCCGAAGGCCGTGCGGATGGGCAGGGAAAACTCGTCCGATTGCTCGGAGCCGAGGAGGCGA
>JANMGF010001111.1:0-1292 GCA_031374535.1 Polyangium sp. (in: bacteria) | reverse complement strand
CGGCGCTCGGGTCGGCCCGGGAGGTGCTGGCTTGCGTGGAGGTCGCCCAGGCGATGCGGTACATCGGCGCGGTCAATGCGCAGGTGCTCGACCGCATGGACCACGTCATCGCCACCCTCGGGCGCCTCGTCTACCGCCGCGCATCGTAAACCCGCGGGCGGGCCGTCCTCCACCGGGCGGCCCGCCCCCACGGCCTGGATCCAAGCCCCCATTACGATGCTCCTCCCGCCATTCGCGGCGGATCGTGGGTTCTCCTGCGACGAACCAATCTCATCATTTTGAGGTTGAGTTCCCCGCCGACTCATGAGACAAAACAAGCGACGCCAGCCGGCGCGTCCAACACCGACCGGCGTCTGACCGGCAAACCGTGCGCCACGCAAAGTCTGGGTGAGGAGGAAGTGAGCGTTAGCAGCCCGTGGATCTACCCCATCCCATCGCAACCCCAACATCCCGCCCATCACCCGACCGCAACCCGCGCCCCGCGGCCTGGGAAAACCGTGCCAATCGCTTCGACATGACCCGTACCACGGCCACGATGGCTGCCCATATCACCAAAATTGCAAGGGCGGAGCCCTTCCGGGCCGCGGCCAGGGCCCGCGGGGTCCCTGCGCCGAGTCTTTGGCGTAGTACGAGCCCCAGATTGAGCGCAGCGATATGCGCGAGGTAGCGTTTTCGCACATTCTCGCGACCTCGGAGCCTTCCTCTTCTCATCCCGCCCGTCTCGCATGCATGGGCGAATGTTCTCTCGATCACCTCACCACGTCTTCTCTGAAGAGCGCGCCCCTTCGATCGGCGCCCGCGGTTTCGATTTCCGTAAAATGCTTGCTGCATGTCCCAGCCCTTGTCCTGCCACTTGCGGACGGGCTGGCTCCTCTCCGGGACGTATGTGCGGTAGCCGGACTCCTTCAACGACAGAAGCAGCTCGGCCTTGTGATACCCCTTGTCCGCCACGACTTCGATCACAGGGCGCTCGAGCTGCGCTTCGCCACTGCCACCTTCCGGCGGCGGCGCATCGTCCGAATCGTCGTCCTTGCTGCTCTTCGCCCGACATTTGTTCGCGTGCGGCCATCCTTCAGCTTCGCGATTCGGGTATCCGCGTCGGTTGCGCTTTTCCAGTCGGCATTCGACGTCTTCTTTCCCTTGCGCTTGCGGTCTCGAAGACCTCGCTGCCGAGCCGCTTGCGCATCTTGGACAGCGTCGAATGATCGGGCACCGTTTCACCGGGCATCAGGCCCAAAAACTCCCGCAGGGACAGCGAGTCCGTGCACCGCCACTCGAGCCCGCGTTCGGAC
>JANMGF010001095.1:0-1737 GCA_031374535.1 Polyangium sp. (in: bacteria) | reverse complement strand
CTGCGCGGGAGTGACCTCGTGGTGACGATCGGCGGCGTGAGTGTCGGGGACAAGGACGTCATGCGGCCCGCGTTCGAGGCGGCCGGCGTCAGCTTGGATTTCTGGCGCGTGGCGATCAAGCCGGGCAAGCCGATCGCCGTGGGCCGCGCCGGCGAGACGCACGTGCTTGGTTTGCCGGGGAATCCTGCAAGCGCGTCGCTCACGTGGTTGCTCTTTGGCGCGCCACTCGTGCGTGCGCTCCAGGGAGATCCCTCTCCGCTCCCGAGGCGAGAGCGCGTCGTGGTGGTGGGCACCCTCCTGCGCACGCCGGGCCGTGAGGAGTTCCTACGCGCGCGGATCGAGCCGGGGATGGGCGTGACGCGCGCTCGGATCCTGCCGAACCAGGCCTCGGGCGCGGTGACGAGCTTCGCGGAGGCAGACGTGCTCGTGGTGGTGCCCGCGAGTCAGGGCAAGGTCGAGGACGGGAGCGAGCTCGAGGCGATCCGGCTCGACGCCTTCTGAGAGGCGTTCGTCGCGGCGTCAGTCGCTCTCTTCGCTCTCGTGGTGGTGCGCGTGGTCGTGATGCGCGTGGTCGTGATGCGCGTGGTGCTCGCCGTGATCGAGAGCGCACCGCGCGTCTTCCCAGCCGACCCAGTACGGGCCCTCGGGGCCGTGCTCGCGTTTCCAGATCGGGAGCCGGGCCTTGATGCGGTCGATGAGCTCGCGGCACGCACGGAAAGCCTCGCCGCGGTGTGGGGCGCTCGCGGCGCACACGACGGCGACGTCGCCGACCTGGAGCGCGCCGATGCGGTGCGTGGCCGCGACGCGAAGGCCGGGGACCTCGCGCTCGAGCTCTTCGAGGATGCGCTGGAGCTCGGCCTCGGCCATGACGCCGTAGGCTTCGTACTCGAGCAGGCTCACGCTGCGGCCGTCGTTCATGTTGCGAACGACGCCGAGGAACGTGGCGATCGCGCCGGCCTCGGGGCAGGCCACGATCTGGACGACCTCGTCGAACGAGAGCGCCTCGCGGCGGATGCGAGGCGTGCTCACGAAGACCTCTGGAAGTGGCCCGACCGGCCGCCGCTCTTCTCCACCAGCATCACGTCCTCGACGACCATCTCGCGATCGATGCCCTTCAGCATGTCGTAGAGCGTGAGCGCTGCCATCGAGGCGGCCACCATCGCTTCCATCTCGACGCCCGTCCTGTCGTTCGCCTCGGCGCTCGCCGTGATCGTCACGCGCGCAGCGGCCTCGTCGACGTCGAGCGCGATCGCGACGTGCGTCAGGGCGATCGCGTGGCACATCGGGATGAGCTCCGGCGTGCGCTTGGCAGCCATGATGCCGGCGATCCGCGCAGTGGCGAGGACCTCGCCCTTGGGGGTGTCGCCACGCGCGAGCCGGACCGCGGTCTCGGGTCGCATGCGGACACGCGCGACGGCGACCGCGCGGCGCTGGGAAGGTTTCTTGTCGGCAACGTCGACCATGCGCACGTCACCGCTCGGGCCGAGGTGCGAGGAGAGGCTCGTCGCGTCGCTCGGCGAAGGAGGCGCGGAAGCAGGTGGAACGAGGACCTCGAGCGCGTGCGTGAGGATCGCGGGCTCGCCGCGCTGCGTGGCGCGACGGGCACAATGAACGAGCGAGAACCGCGCGAGGCCCGAGAGGCAGGCCCACGTTCGCGGGTCGAGGGAACGATCGGCGGGCATGGCGTCGCGTAAGCCTTCGGGGAGCTGATCCGGGCTCGGATCCGTGGCGAGCGGC
>JANMGF010001093.1:0-2092 GCA_031374535.1 Polyangium sp. (in: bacteria) | reverse complement strand
ACCGGATGCAATTCACGAAGGATTGGCCCGTGCAGGGCTCTCGGCGCGTGGACCGCCAATGCGCAAGAGGGCGCTTATTGGGCAACTCTGCTTGCCGTTCCCCAAGGCGCGCCGGCTGGGCCAACGATGAAGGGGCTTTGGTGAACGTCTCGCGCTTGCTGTTTGCAGGCGCCGATGCATAGGTGTGCTCGCCGTGCAAGAAAACTCGATGAAGAGCTCGGCGTTCAGCGCGAGACCCACGGGGGCTCTTGTCATGCTTTAGCTGGGGATACAGCCGCGGCGGTGGCGTCGCGGTGACGGTGTTCGTGCGCGAGGGCAAATGGGTGGGTTGTTCACCCCAAGCGCTGGCGGTTCGGCTACTTCGGCTTCACGTACGGGAAGGTGTGGACGTCGTCGTCGTCGGCGTCCCTCAAGATGACGGTGCCGCCACGGTTGTCCCATACGCCCTGCCCCGATCCCATGCAGAAGGCGCCGGTCTCCGGCCTGAGCAGGCCGGTATAGACGCGGATCTTCTGAAAGGGAGCGAGCGCCGTGTCGGCGGGAAACGCATAGTCGCGGTCGCCGCCCGTGATGACCCACCGCGAGATATCCACTGCGCCCGTGGACGTGTTGGTCAGCTCGACGTACTCATCGGCTTCGCCCACCATCTTGCCCTTGGCGACGATGTTCGTGATCCGGACGCCCTTGCGATCGCCGATGGCGTCGCTCACGCGCACGCGCACGCGCAGGCTGCCCTCGTTGCCGGTCTTTGAATCTGTCCAGCAATACAGCCGTAGGTTGCCGGTGACGAGGGAGGTCAGGACCACGCGCGTGCCGACGGGGAAGAACGTCCTGCCCTCATCCAGGCTGCCCACCAGCGTCCCATGAAGGAATGTATGGTGGTTCGGCGCGTAAGGGGCGCCCGAATCCCCATTGGGGTTGCCGCGCCCGTTGGCCGTGCACCAAAAGTTGGGCCCGTTGCCTGCGATGGCCCAGCGCTCGCTCTCGTCGCAGGTGATGATGAGCATCTGGCCCTTCTTCACCCGTACGCTGGCGTCCTTGCCGCCATTGGCGAGCGTGTGGGAGGCGGCGTTGATCTCGATCACCTTGCCCTCGTGATCCGCGATGCCCATCGAGCGCGGAACCACCTGCACGGTGACCTTCATCGACCCGCTGTTGTTTTCCGGTGACCATTCCCAGAAGGCGAGGCTGACGTTGCCGTCCAGGGACGTCATTTCCGCGTAATTGCCCACCGGCAGGTAGAAGTTCGACGAGCCTACGAGGCAAACCAGCGATCCTGCGGAGTACGTGTGTCCGGTCGCGGTCGTCACATAACCGAGCGCGGCATTGTCAGGATCACCCATCCCCGTCGCGTCTGAGATTTGCCCGCCGCCGACCTGCCATTCCTGTCCAGGATCGACGCGGAAGATGAGCATCTGGTCCGATGCGACGCTGATGCGCGTGTTGAGCGGCGGGCGCGCCCTGCAGTGCTCCCGGGAATCGACTTCGAAGCGGCCTGTGATGATGCGGCTCATCTGTGCGCTCCTTTCTCTTCCAATCGCCTAGGTGAAGTAAACCGAAACCTCGAAGTAGTTGATCCGGTAGGCCTCGTTCCGCTCGCCGCGGTACACGGCGAGCCGGAGGCCCGTCGCGGGGTCGACCGCCTTGTTGTAGAGGAACGAGGTCACGTGTCCGCCGTCGACGTCGGAGGAGATCGATCCCCAGGTACGCTGCCCCGGGCTGTCGGTGCCGAGCTCGCCGAAGAGGTTCATCCGGAAGACCTGCGGCCAGCGGTCGCCCTGCTGGGTGTGGGCATGCGAGCCCTCCAGGAAGTCCGAGGCCGTGTCCGGGAGGTACTCGGACGTGATCAGGCCTCTTTCGCCCGGGATCCCCTCGACGCCGCGGTAAGGGCCCTGCGTCTTATAACCCGAGGGGTCGCGGATCTCGAAGCCGCAGGCATTGAATTTTCCCGCGACCATGATGCACATCGGGTCCCGAACGGGCCGCCGCCACGCGGCGACCTGGGCATTGAGCGAGTCGATCTGGGCCCGCAGGGCGGCGATTTGAGCGTTCACACGGGGAACGAATTTCTCCCAAGCCTCGGCCATCGCGA
>JANMGF010001076.1:0-1160 GCA_031374535.1 Polyangium sp. (in: bacteria) | reverse complement strand
TATCCCTACGGCTGCACCGAGCAGCTCGTGAGCAAGCTCGTGCCGCTCCTGCCGCTCCGTGATCTCGCGCGTGACTTCAAGCTCACGTTGCCCAAGAACACCGACGCGATCATCGACACCACCGTGGCCGAGGTCCTGAAGCACCAGCGCGGCGACGGCGGGTTCGGGATGTGGACGGGCTCGGATCGCTCGAACTTGTGGGTCAGCACCTACGCGCTCTGGGGCCTCGGCGAAGCCAAGCGCCGCAACGTCAACGTCCCCGAGAGCGCGATCGACGGCGCCGCGCGTTTCATCCACGACGCGCTGGGCGAGCTCGACGAGCCGTTCGCCCGCGCCACGGCGCCCTTCATCCTCGACGTCCTCGCCGAGAACCGCCACCCCGACACCGGCCGCACGACGCGCCTCTTCGAGGAACGCAAAACGTTGCCCCTCTTCGCGCAGGCCTTCCTCGCCCACGCCATGGTCCTCGGCAAGGCCGACCGCGCGAGCATCGACCAGATCACGAACGAGCTCGAGGGATCCCTCCGGCTCGACGCGAACGTCGCCCGCGCCGCGACGAACCTCGGTGATCGGTACGCCGTGCTCATGGACTCCGACACGCGCACGACGGCGCTCGTCCTTCGCGCGTTGCTCGCGGCGCGGCCGAACCACCCGATCGCCGCGCGCCTCGCCATGGGCCTGCTCGCCGATCGCAAGGGCGGCGCATGGCGTAACACCCAGGAGGCCGCCTGGTCGCTCGTCGCGCTCGACGCCTACCGCAAGGCGCAGGAGAAAATCGCGCCGAACTTCGTGGCCCACGTCTTCCTCGGGCAAGTCGAGATCGCGACGCCCGCCTTCCGTGGCCGCGACGCGACCCAGGCCCGGCTCACCTTGCCCGCCGACCGCCTGACCTCGGCCGGCGGCAGCGTGCTCGCCTTCGACCTCGAAGGCTCGGGCCGCCTCTTCTACGAAGCGCGCCTTCGGTACGCCCGCAAGGAGCTGCCGAAATCGCCGCTCGATCGAGGCTTCTTCGTACAGAAGACGCTCCGCGCTGTGAGCCCTGCCGAGCTCGCGAACATGCTCGGCGCGCCGCCTTCTGCCGGGGCCACCTCGTTCCCCGGGGGTGAGCTCGTCCTCGGCGAGATCGTCGTCGTCACCCCGTCCCCGCGTGACTACGTCGT
>JANMGF010001067.1:0-2929 GCA_031374535.1 Polyangium sp. (in: bacteria) | reverse complement strand
TCGTCGAGCGTGTCCACCACGACGAGCTCGGCGCGCGCCACGGGGCAAATCACGAGTTGCGCGATCCGCTCGCCGCGCCGCACGACGAACGGTGCTTCGCCGAGGTTCACGAGCAACACCATCACCTCGCCGCGGTAGTCTGGATCGATCGTCCCCGGCGCGTTCAGCACGGTGATCCCGTGCTTCAGCGCGAGCCCCGAGCGAGGGCGCACCTGCCCTTCGAACCCCTCGGGGATCGCCACGATCACGCCCGTCGGCACGAGCTTTCGTTCTCGCGGCGCGATCGACGTCTCCTCGACGACTGCCGCGCATAGATCGAGCCCCACGGCGCCTGCGGACTGGTACTTCGGCAGCGGCACGTCGTCCCCGCCGACGCGCACGCACTCGATGCGTCGCGGTACGCCCTTGCTCATTTCTTTTTCTTGGAGAGCAGATCGCCGAGCGTCCCGAAGTTACGCGGCTCGGGCTTCTTCGGGGCGCCTTGGGGCGCCTTCTTGCTGTCGCCCTTGGGTTTGTCCGTCGCCGCGGCCTCGGCCGTCTCGCTGCCCGTGTCCTTGAACTTCTCGAACGAGCTGCGCTCCTCGTCGCGCGCGACCGCGGAGATGGACAGGCGAATCTTGCCGTCCGGTTCGATGTTCAGGATCTTCGTCTCGACCTCTTGGCCGACGGTGAAGACCTTCTTCAGGTCCGCGCCGCGCGGCGTGCCTGTCTCCTGGGTCGGGACGAGGCCGCGTCCGCTGCGCCCCTGGGTGCCGGCGATCTGGACGAACACGCCGTACCGCTCGACGCCGGTGACGCTGCCCTTGACGCGCGCGCCTTCGACGAGGATGGGCGATTGGCCCTTGGCGCCTACGCCGAGCGTGGGGGTGTGTTGCGCGTCCCCCTCGGGGTTTCGGATGAAGAGCGGGCTCAAGCGAACCTGCCCCGAGCTGCGATCGATGGAGGCGACGGTGGCGCTCACCTTGTTGCCCACGGCGACGAGCAACTTGCCCTCGGCGTCGGAGAGCTCGACCCGCTCGAAGTAGCCCTCCTGCTTGGCGCCGAGGTCGGCGAAGACGGCATTCTGGGCGACGACGACGATCGTCACCTCGAGCTTGTCGCCCACGTGAAAGCGGCGTCGCTCCTGGCGACCACCGCCCGCTTGCTCGAACAGGGCCCCGAAGGACTCCGACGTTTCCCGGCGCTCGGACATGGTGGACCGCCTCTTAGCGCGGCTACGGCGGGAAGGCGAGGGAACGGAAGCGGCAAGCAGAGGCGAAGGGTGGAAACGGGCGGGAACGGAGGCGGGAGACGATGGACGGACGGACAGAACGTTTCCGACTTGTCGCAGACGGGTCCGATCGTGCTAGGGTGCCGGCCGCGATGCGTCGGAGGGTACCCCCCGCCGAAACGTCCAGGGTCGATAGCTCAGTCGGTAGAGCTGCGGGCTTTTAACCCGTAGGTCCAGGGTTCGAGTCCCTGTCGACCCACCATCTAACGAACGCCGCCTCCGAACACCCGCGCCCGCTCATCCGCCGGCAGGTAGGGTGCTTGCAGCCGGATCGGATCCCCGACGTCCTTGTACAGCAAGTCGCCGTACCCCGTCAGTCGCTCTGCCCCGGGCGCTTGCAGCATCATCCGTGATTCGATCGCGCTCTGGGTCATGAGCCCCACGCGGCAGGGCATGTTCGAATCGAGCGCGCCCTGAATCACCTGGCGGCTCGGCTGCTGGGTGGCGATCACGAGGTGGATCCCCGCTGCGCGTGCCTTGGCGCCGAGGAGCGAGATCGCACCCTCGATCTGCTTGCGTTGCTGCCTGTCCTGCGAGATCAACGCGAAATACTCATCGCAGAAGAGGACGATCCGCGGCAGCGGCCTGCCCTTCTTCTCGACGAAGCGCGTGAGATTGTCGACGCCTAGAGCGCCGAACTCCTTGTAACGGCGATCCATTTCGTCGACGAGATCCTCCAGCACCTCCACCACGTCCTTGTCGCCCGGCACCCAGAGCCCATGCTTCGGCCAGAGATAGGGCGAGCGCCGCAGCTCCATGAAGGCCGCGAGCTTGGGGTCCACGAGCACGAGCCGCATCGTCTCGGGGGTGTTCGCGTGCATGAGCCCCGCGATGGCCATTCGCAGCCATTCCGTCTTGCCGCTGCCCGTCGTGCCGGCGACGAGCACGTGGGCGTTGATTGGGCTCGCGAGATCCGCGCAGCGGAGCTTCCCGTCGAGATCGACACCGATGGGCAAACGGGACGAGCCGAGCCGCGTGTCACGCCGGCCGAGCTCGGTGACCACCACCGAGAAGGGCACCGTTTGCGGATCCGGACGCTGGAGATCGATGCACAGGCGCCCGCCGTCCTTGGAGACGATGGGCTCCTTGCCTACCCCCACCTTGAGCCCCACCTCCGTCGTCAGCCGCGCGATCTGGTCGAAGGTCACGCCCCGCCCGAGCCGCGCCTCGAAGCGGAGGAAGCGCGGCCCCACGGCAGGCTCGCCCGTGATCTCGATCGAACGGCCATACTCGCGGAATGCCCGCGCGAGCTTCAAACCCAGCTCGGCGTAGCTTGTCTTTGCCTCCTGCTTCGGCTCGATGGCCGGTGCCACCGGCGGGGGCTCCGGTGCCCTGGCCGGCGCGGGCGAACGTACCGCGACGCCGGTCATGGTGCCGATGAGGTCGAGCAGCCTCGCCTCGGCCTCGGCCACCTGCGCGGCGGTGATGAGCGTCTCCTCGAGCTTCGGGGAGAAACGCATGAGCGCGAGGGCGCTGTCGCCGGTGCCGCCCGACATGCGGGCCGCGATCAGGCGGTAGAGAGCGGCCTGCCCGAGATCCACGGCGGGGTTCGCGCGCCCAAGCTTGAGCTCCAATGCACAGAAATGCGGTTTTCCGGGCACAAGGACGAGCGCGTCCGCGATGCCGACGAGACGCACGGCGTCGGTCCAGCCGGGCTCG
>JANMGF010001047.1:0-4182 GCA_031374535.1 Polyangium sp. (in: bacteria) | reverse complement strand
GTAGCCCGCCTCCTCGAGCCCCGGCCCCCGACGTCCATGACCTCGTCATCCGACTCTTCTCCCCCTGCCATGCAGCCGGTGGCGAACGGCGCGACGAACAGAGCAGCAGCCAGCGATAGAACTCGGTGATGATGCATGATTTTCCTGACCTTTCTCCGCGCGGAGCCTCGACGCCGGTAACCACGTCGTCGCACATCCGCGCTCTGGGAGGTCATTGATCGCTCGGCTGCCCATCCTTCACGGAAAATCGATGCGCGCCGTTGAAGTCGGCTCCGAACGACGGGTCACTCCTCGCAAAACCCCTCCACGCACATCCATTTCAGGTTCGACAGGAGGGGGCGGATGTCGCCCAGACATCCGGACCCTCCGTCATAACCGAGGCTCACCCCTGGCTCGTCGGCCCGGGTCAGCACCTCCTCGCGCTTCAGATACAGCGGACACGAGCATCCAGGGCAAGCCTCCCGGTCGTGCCAATAGCAACGGCCCGCGCGCATCGACGAGAAGTGGTACGTCAACCGGGTGATTTCGAGGAGCTTGCGATCACACCGCTCATCCCACGCCCCCTCGCAACACGAAGGCTCGAATTCGCACACATGTCGCCCGCAGACGTCGCCGTACCCGGGCGTGTCCCCCTCTTCGCCATCGGGCCCGCGCGTGGACGGCTCGTCCGGGACCCAGGCAAACCCATACCGGGGCGCAAGGAGCGCCTCTTCAAGCGCAGGGTCGGCCGCCGCGTCCTCGGGCGTGATGCTCGAGCCAGCGTCGGACATGTCGCCCGGCGTCGCGGTCCCGAACACGAAAGCCATGATCGTGAAGGCGAACGCCACGCGGGGCACGTATTCGAGGTACGCGGCGAGCCACCCGCGCCGCGGTTCGTCCGCGAGCGCCCTGACAAACGCCGCGGCGCGCGCTCGCTCGAAAGGTTTCATGAGACGAACGGGACGAGCAGCGGCGAGGAGGCGCCTCGCAGCAGGGGAAAGAGTCTCGCCCAAAGGAAATCGATCTCGCAGGGCCATCAGCGCGACCCTCCCTTCCCATGTGCAGCGCTGGTCTCGTACCGCGCCATCGCCTTCTCGAAATCACGCCTCGCCCCGTGCAAGCGTGAATAAACCGTACCGACCGGAATGCCGAGGAGCGAGGCGATTCGCTCACATTCAATCCCCTCGATCTCGAACATCACGAGGACAGCGCGTTTGTCGAGGTCGAGTTTGTCAAGGACCCGCTCGACCTTCCGGCGCTCCTCGCCACGCGCGAGGGCCTCCTCGGGGTCGGCGTCGAGGTCCTCGATATCCCAGTCGGGATCCACGGGGACCTCATGTCGCAGGTGGGCCCGGCGGCGATGCGCAGCCGCGACGCGCCGGCAAATGCCGAAGAGCCAGGCCGTCAACGAGGCCCTCCCGTCGTACGAGGGGAGGCGGCGGTGGACGACGAGAAAAACCTCCTGGTGGGCGTCCTCGAGCGCCACGCCGCGAACGCCGAGGCGCTGCAAGCTGGCAAAGACGAACGCGCCGTGGCGCGCGTGCACCGCAACGAGATCGAGCGGAGGCGCGGCGTCGACGGAGACAACCTCGGAAAACCACGTCGATCTCGCGAACCATGAGCCGATCACATGAACACCCGATCGTACATTGCTCGGGTGGGCCGAGGTCCTTCAAGAAAAATGGGGCCTCCCTCGCGCAGGGATGAACCCTGCGCGAAGGCTCACCGTGCGTCGACGGCGCCCGTCAAGCCCCGACGAGATAAAGCACGAGCGCGATGCCGACGATGACGAGGAGCGCGCCGAGGCCGGCGGCCATGATCAAAAGAATGGGGCGCGTGTTCGCCGGGGCAGGGTTCTGCTCTGCGAGGGGGGCGGCAGCGGGATGGGCGAGCGTGCTCGGCGGGAATGCGATGCCGCGCCGCTGGAGCCACGCGGCGAGGGCGCCTTGCATTTCTTCTGCGCTCTGGAAGCGGGCCACGGGCTCGCGCGCCATGGCGCGGCGGATGATCGCAGAGAGCTCGGGATCGAGCGAGGGGACGTGGGACTCGGGCGGCGGCGGGTCCTGCGAGACGACCCGAAACGCGAGTTCGACGGCGTTTTTCACGTCAAACGGGACCTTGCCCGTGACGGATTCATAAAGAATGACGCCGGCGGCATAGATGTCGGTGCGCGCGTCGACCTTGTCGGAGCTGCGGAACTGCTCGGGCGACATGTACATCGGCGTGCCGACCATGGCGCCCGTGCGGGTGAGGCCGGTGCCCGCGGTCGCGAGCTTGGAGGCGCCGAAATCGAGGATCTTCAAGAAATCGCCGCCGCCCGGGCCAGGCACGAGGAAGAGGTTCGCGGGCTTCAAATCACGGTGCACGATGCCGAGCGCATGCGCCCGGGTGAGGCCGGCGAGGAGCTGGAAAAGGAGCGGGGCGGCTTCCTCGCCGGGGAGGGGCCGGCGCTGTTTCAATCGGTCGGCGAGGGTCACGCCCTGGAGATACTCGAGGACGAAGAACCGGCCTTCGGGCGCGCTGCCGACGCCGAAGACGTACACGATGTGATCGGAGCCGATGCGGCTCGCGGCCTCGGCCTCACGCTCGAATCGCTGGACGACCTCCGCATTCTGGGAGAGCTCGCGGTGGAGGAGCTTCACCGCGATGTGATGGCCCTTCACGTCGTCGACAGCCTGGTAAACGGCGCTGACGCCGCCCTCACCGAGGAATCGCACGACACGAAAGCGCCCCGCGAGAATATGGCCGGGTTGCAATTCCATGGCAAGCTCCGTCATCCCTCCAGCACGACGGCGCTCTTCGGCGCCCAGCCGACGACGACGGACGTGCCAGGCTCGAGTTGGCCATGGGAGGCGGGAGGCTCGGTGGCGACGATACGCTCGCCGCCCGAGAGGCGCACGACGGTCTTCCAGACGGCACCGACGAAAACCGTCTCCTCGACCGTGCCGGGGAGCGCGACGCCGAGAGCGCTGTCGTCGCCCACCTTGCGGACGGTGACCATTTCGGGACGAACACTCAGGGAAACGCCGATCCCCGCCTCGACGTCGGCGTCGGGCTCGATCGGAATACGAGCGTCGCCGAGGGAAAAGACATGCGTGGCGCCGTCACGCGTGACCTCGCCCGAGAGCAAGTTGGTATCCCCGATGAAATCGGCGACGAAACGCGTCTTCGGACGGTTGTAAATGGCGACCGGGGCGTCGATTTGTTCGATGCGGCCGGCGTTCATGACCGCGACGCGATCACTCATGGTGAGCGCCTCCTCCTGGTCGTGCGTGACGTAGACGAACGTCATGCCGAGCTTGCGCTGGAGGCTCTTCAGCTCGAATTGCATCTCCTTGCGGAGCTTGAGATCGAGGGCGCCGAGGGGCTCGTCGAGGAGGAGCACGGAGGGGCCGTTGACGATGGCGCGCGCGACGGCGACGCGTTGCTGCTGGCCGCCGGAGAGCTCGCGAGGCTTGCGCGCGGCGAAGGAGTCCATTCGAACCATGGAGAGGACGTCGCTCACCTTGCGCTCGATCTCGGCCCTGGGCAAACCCTTCTGCTCGAGGCCATACGCGACGTTCTGGCGCACGCTCATGTGGGGGAAAAGCGCGTAGCTCTGGAAGACGGTATTGACGTCGCGCTTGTAGGGCGGGAGCGCGGAGACCTCGCGGCCGCCGAGCCATATCTCGCCCGAGGTGGGCATCTCGAAGCCGCCGATCATGCGGAGCGTGGTGGTCTTGCCGCACCCGCTGGGCCCGAGGAACGTGAGAAATTCGCCCTTCTCGATGGTGAGATCGAGCGATTTGACGACCTCGACCTCGCCGAAGCGCTTCACGACCTTGCGTAGCTCCACGATGCCCAAAACGATTTACTCCTTGTCGCGACCGCCGAGGGCGGTACCGAGCAGGATGAGGCCGATCGACGCGGCAAAGACGAGGGTCGAGATGGCATTCACCTCGGGTGAAATACCCCGCCGCATCATGGCCCAGATCTGGATGGGGAGGGTGTTGTCGCCCGCGATGAGGAAAAACGTGACGGGAATCTCGTCGAGCGAAAGCGTGAACGAAAGAAGCGCCGAGCCGATGATGGCCGTCTTGATGTTCGGCAGGATGACGCGACGAAACGTGGTGAGAGGCGGGGCGCCGAGATCGGCCGAGGCCTCCTCGAGCGAAGGATCGAGGCGCTTCAAGCGGGCATACACCTGCGTGAGCGTGATCGCGA
>JANMGF010000400.1:0-6037 GCA_031374535.1 Polyangium sp. (in: bacteria) | reverse complement strand
CATCAGCTCGTTCATCGCGGCAATCAGCTTGTCGAGCGGCGCTGACGCCGGGATCTCGATCTCGCCGTTCGGCCCGAGCCGGACGACGCCGTGTTTCGCGAAGATGGTCCGCGGCGCGTCGGGGAACGCCTTGAACGCGTCGAAGTAACTTTCCAATACGGACCTGGCGACGGAAAACTCCGAGTGCATGTCCGAAGGATAGCGAACGGGCGCCCAGAAACCAGCTCCGTTGCGGGGTTTTCTTCACACGACGAGCACGAGTTTGCCCGTGCTCGCCCGGCCAGCGAGGTCCCGATGCGCCTCCGCCGCGTCCTCGAGCGGGTACGTCTTTCCCACGATGACACGGAGCGCTCCCGTTGCGGCCGCACAGGCGAGCTCGGCGAGCGGCGGCGCGCACAATTCCCGACGCTTGATGAGCGGCGTCATATAATACCCCGTGATCGAAAGGTTCTTGTGCATGAGCCCAATGGGCTCCACCGTGCCACGCACGTCCGTCGTCGCCGCCCCGAACACGACCATCCGGCCCATCGGCGCGAGGCACGCGAGGCTCCGCTTGTAGATCTCCGTGCCGCCCAGCATCTCGAGCACCACGTCCACGCCGTCCTTCACGGCCCCGCGAATACGCGTCGCGAAATCCTCCTCGCGGTAATTCACCACGAGATCCGCGCCGAGCGACCGCACGAGAGCCGCCTTCGCCGGCGAGCCCACCGTCCCCGCGACGAACGATGCGCCGAGCCGCCGCGCGATCTGCACCGCGAGTGTCCCCACGCCTCCCGCCGCGGCGTGCACCAGCACCTTCTCCCCGGGCGCGAGCCTGCCCGAGAGCGTGAGCACGTGATGCGCCGTGAGCCCCTGGACGGGGATTGCCGCGGCCTGCTCGAACGAGAGATTCGCCGGGATGGGATACACGCTGTGGGCCGGCGCGACCATCTGCTCGGCATAAGCCCCGTCGCCGAGCGCCATCACCCGGTCGCCCACGCGCACGTCCGTGACGCCCTCGCCCACGGAAAGGACCTCGCCGGCGGCCTCCATGCCCGGGATCGCCGGGAACGTCGGGCGCACGAAGTATTGACCTTTCGTGAACATGGTGTCGGCGTAATTGAGCCCCACCGCGCGGACGCGGAGAGCCACGTGGCCGGGCTTCAGCGTGGGATCGGGCGCGTCCTCGACGCGCAGGACTTCAGGGCCCCCGAGGGAATGGATTCGAATGGCGCGCATGTGCGGGCCACCCTAGCACCGTGCGTTCAGCGCTGGCGAGACGCTCGGAGCCCGAGCGCGTGAGAAATCGCGGAGGCCAGGGTGCCGAAGGTGCGCAGGCTCCCTGACTCGATCCCGAGCTCCACCATGGTCGAGGCGATCGCGGGCCGGATGCCGGACACGAGGCATTCGCTCCCGAGCAGCCTCGCCGCGTGGACGAGGGAAAAGAGATGGGACGCCGTCTCGGTATCGATCGCGACCACCCCCGTCAAATCGAGGATGGTGATGTGGGCCGACGAATGCACGACCGCCTCGAGCAGTTTTTCCATCATCATCGACGCGCACCCGCCGTCGATTTGCCCGATGACGGGGAGCAGGAGGACGCCCTCGGCGACTTGCAGGATCGGCGCGGAGAGCGCCCGGACCGCCTCATTTTGGGCATACAGCGCCGCCTCGGCCTGGCGGCGCTCGGTGATCTCCTGCTCGAGCTCCTGGTACCCCGCTTCCAGCTCGTTTCGCGACGCGCGAAGCTCGTCCTCGAGCTGTTGCTGAGCGGTGATGTCCCGCGCCGTGAAGTAGGCGAGGCCATCCCTCGATACGCTCATCCAATCGATCCAGCGGTACGTCCCGTCTTTGCACCGGTACCGATTTTTGAAGCTCATGACGGCGACGCCCTGCGCGGCGTTGCCGAGCTCGGCTGTCGTCGCCGCGACGTCGTCCGGATGCACGAAGGAAAGGAACGGTGAGGCGCGGAGCTCCTCCCGCGTGAAGCCGAGGCAGGTCTCCCACGACGGCGAGAGCTGCGTGAAATACCCATCCATCGTGGCGATGCCCAGGAGCGTGGTCGAAAGCTCGAAAAGGCGACGGTACGGATCCAGCTGTGTTTCCCCCGCCGTTCGATCCTCCGTGGCCAACCCAACGGTCTCGCCAGGATCCTGCTCGTTTCGGTCTTCTGCCATACCCTTCCCTACGATTCAGCGAAACGTCACTTGTAAGGGCCGGGTCAATGCCGTGTCAAGCTGGTTTGGCGGAAAGTGCCTTGCGCGCAGGCAGAGTACGTCCGCGTACGGAGCAAGCACCGCATCGAGACTGCCTTTGCGTGGCCTCTTTCCCTCGCCTCCATCGCGGGGCGGGTGTACGCTCACGCGCACCCGTCATGTCCTCCCCGCGGCGCGCCCTCGTCATCGGCACCGGCACCGGCGGCCTCGCGTCCGCGGGCTTCCTGGCGAAAGATGGGTTCGACGTGCTCGCCCTCGAGGCGGGCGCCGCGATTGGTGGCTACCTCGCGCCGTTCTCCCGGGACGGGTTCGTCTTTGATCAGGGCTTGCACTACGTCGGCGCCTGCCGCCCGGGTCAGATCGTCCACGAGCTCTGCCAGTCCCTCGGCGTCGACGCGGGCGAGCTCTTCACCGAGCTCGATCCCGACGGATTCGACGTCTATCGTTTTCCGGACCTCGAGGTCCGGGTCTGCCGCCCTCTCGCCGAATACCGCGAACGCCTCGCGTCCCTCTTTCCGGAGGAAGGGAAGGGCTTGCGGAATTTCTTCGGCGTGCTCGACGGCGCGGCCCGGATGCACGACGCCCTCGCGCGGGGCATCGTCGGCCGTCCCGTCCTTTCCGATCTCGTCGCGCTGACGGGCGTGCCCGCGCTCCTGCAATGGAGCCAGCGGCCCCTCCGGGAGCTGGTCGAGCAAAACATCAAGGACGAACGCCTGCGCGCGGTGCTCGCTGGGCAATCCGGCGCGTGGGGCTTGCCGCCTTCGCGGGTGGTGGGCCTCGCGGCGCTTCTTTACATGGCCCATTTCAGCGACGGCGCGTTTTTCCCGCGCGGCGGGGGCGGGGGCCTTCGTGATGCGCTCGTGCGTGCGTGCGAGGCGCGGGGCGTTCGATTCCGCACCGAGGCCCTCGTCGAGCGTATCGAGACCGAACGCGGGCGCGTCTCGGGCGTCGTCCTCGCAGGGGGCGAACGGTTCGAGGCCGAGGTCGTGGTCTCCGCCGTCGATCCCACGATCACCCTGGGCAAGCTCGTCTCCGCGGACGATTTGCCGACCTCGCTCCGGCGCAAGGCCGCCGTCATCGAGCCTTCGATGGCCACGTTCCAGATCTACCTCGGCATGCGCCGGGATCTGCGCGCGTACGGGCTTGGCGCGCCGAATGTTTGGCTTTACCCGTCGTACGACGTCGAGGAGGGGTTCGCCGCGCGTTTCACGGGCAAGCTCCCGCCCCGGCCGATGCTGTTCGTCTCGCCAACCTCGCTCAAGGATCCGAGCGGCGGCCTCGCGCCGGAGGGCGGCTCCTCGCTCGTGGTGCTGACGTACGTGCCGTTTTCGCGTTTTCGCAAGTGGCAATCGCTACTGGAGGCCGAGCGCGGGCCGGCGTACCTGGCGTACCGCGAAGAAATCGCACAATGGATGCTGACCGAGCTCGAGGCGCATCTTCCAGGGCTCGTGGGGGACGTGGTCGTGAAGGAGTACGCGACGCCGCTGACGGCCGCCGATCGCGTGTTTGCCGTGCAAGGCGCGCCGTTCGGGCCGGCGATGACGCTGTCGCAATGGGGGCCCAAGGGTTTTCGGACGCGGACGCCGGTCGGGGGCCTTTATCTCGCGGGCGCCGGGGTGTTCGGCGGTGGGGTGGCTCCGGCGCTTTTGTCGGGTCTCGCGGCGTCGGTCACGGCCAAACTTTCGCCGCGTTGAGCCCGCCCGCGACCACGCCTTCGGCCGACGCGACGACGGGCTCGCCGTTTGTGGTCACGAAGGTCAAGAGCCCCACGTCCGCGGGTGAGGTGCTCGCGGGGACGAGCACGAACATCGTCGCAGCGTTGCCGCGCGGCCTTTTGCGGGGGAACGACCAGGTTTTTACGAGTTGTAAGGCGGGAACGAAGCATGGGATAGTCAGCCTTTGGCGAGCGCGTGCGCCGCCCGGAGGACGACCATGGACAGGGATGAAGCCAGGATCGGGAAGCGGCGGGTCGATGCGTCGTTGCTTTTGGGGGGCGTTTTGGCCTCGATGACGCTCGTGGGCGCGTGCAGCGGCGGGGAGGGGACGAGCCCCGGGACGGTCGCGCCCGACCTCGACCAGGAGCTTTCGGCGCTGCTTTCGGAGCAGGGCGTCAAATCGGTGGAGAAGCCCGCGCCGCAGGATCCCGGGCTCGTGAAGCTCGGGCAATCTTTGTTTTTCGACAAGGAGCTGAGTGGCCCGCGCAACATCGCTTGCAGCACGTGCCATCATCCGCTCCTCGGCTCGGCGGATGGTCAGAGCCAATCGCGAGGCCAGGGCGCGACGGGGCTCGGGCCGCAGCGGGTGCATGGACCGAAGAGCCTGTTTCTCCCGCGCAACTCGATCTCGCTCTGGAACCGCGGCGTCCCGGGCTGGGACACGATGTTCTGGGACGGCCGGCTCGGCGGCAATCCGAAGGAGGGCTACTTCTCGCCCGCCGGCGACGCGACACCGCAGGGATTCACCAATGCCCTCGCGGCCTTCTTCATCATCCCCATCACCCCGGACGAGGAAATGCGTGGTTTCCCGGGCGAGCTCGACGTGAACGGGAACCCGAATGAAATGGGCGACCTCACGAACGCGGATTTCGCGAAAATCTGGCCGATGGTCGTGGCGCGCGTGATGGCCATCCCGGCCTACCGAGACGCCTTCCTCGCGGCCTTCCCGGGGAAAACGGCGGCCGAGATCGACGTGGTGGACCTCTCCAATGCGGCCGGCGCTTTCATGGGTGAGGCGTTCCTGGCGCTCGATTCGCCTTTCGATCGGTATCTCGCCGGCAATCACGAGGCGCTCTCGGACGCCCAGAAGCGGGGCGCGCTCCTCTTCTACGGTCGCGCGAGCTGCGGGTCGTGCCACAGCGGCGGCTTGCAGACCGATTTCGGTTTCCACAACGTTGCGGCGCCGCAGGTGGGCACGGGCAAGGGAGACGAGGCGCCGCTCGATCACGGGCGCGGCCGCGTGACGGGCAAGGAGGAGGATCGGTTCAAGTTCCGCACGCCGTCGCTCCGGAACGCGGAGCTCGAAGGGCCGTGGATGCACAATGGCGCCTTCGCCAACCTGGAGGACGTGGTCCGGCACCACCTCGATCCGGCGGCGTCGCTCGCGGCCTACGACGACAAGCAGGTCGAGCCCGAGCTCTGGGGCACGTACCAAGGCAGCGAGGCGACGCGGACGATGTTGCTCGCGACCGTGGATCCGATGCTCGCGGTGAAAGGCGAGCCGCTCTCGGACGCCGAGGTCTCTGACCTCATGGCCTTCCTGTCGGCGCTGACGGATCCTGCGACGTTGAACCAGTTCGGCCTGATCCCGGACAGCGTCCCGAGCGGGCTGCCCCTGGACGATTGAGGCGTTCGGCGAGATCTCCGGCTCATCCCTCGGGGTGAGCCGAAACCGCTACGGCGTCCCGAACAGCGCCTTCATCACATCCGGAAATCGCCGATTCCAGGAGATCTCGTCGTGCGCGCCGATCGGATCCTCGTACCAGAAGAGATCCTTGCCCTCGACGTACCCATACGACTGCCCGAGCAGCGCTACCATTTCGATCCCGCGCTTCGTGGCCGCCGCCTCGATTGTTTCGTTGTGAAACCCGCCCGTTCGTAGGAGGCCCCAATCGATCCAGAGCCGCGGCCGGATCGACGGGTTTGAGAGCGTGTTCGAGAGGAGCGCGACGAGCACCGAGTCCGAGAGCGGGCCGCCTGGGAAATTGCCGCCGAAGACCGGGTCGAGCCCCACCCATAACGACGGCGACAGGCAACCCGCCTTTCCGAAGCGCGTGGGACGCCGGTTTGCCATGTAAAATGCAGCGAGACCGCCCCGCGAAGAGCCGATGATCGCCGTGTTCGCCG
>JANMGF010000960.1:0-8570 GCA_031374535.1 Polyangium sp. (in: bacteria) | reverse complement strand
AGGCCACGCTCGAGTCGCGGGGCCTCCCGCCCTCGGAGCTCGGTCGGATCCGCAAGATCGTCGCCGAACAAAAAGGCATCAAGCTCGGCGATGACATGCTGGACTACCTCCTCGATCAGTGCATCGAGATGCTCATGCACTCGAACAACGTCGACGAGGTCTTCGGCCAGGATCACGACCTTCGGCGTCGGATGCGCCCGGTGCTAAAGAAGTACCTCGCGGCGGACGACGAGCTGGACGTGGAGGTGCGCAACAAGATGAAGCACCTTCAGGAAGGTACGAGGACCTGGGAGGTCGAGTACCAGAAGATCAAGAGCGAGATCCAGCGCCGCAAGGGCCTCGTTTGAGCAGAGCCCTCCGGAGGAGAGACTGATGGGCTGGATTCCGAAGGTCGAGCAGAAGCGCCACTTCTGCCACAAGTGCAAGAACGAGATCGTCTTCGAGGTGAAGCTGCAGCGCGCCGACACGTGCCCGCACTGCGGCGTGGACATGCAGTGTTGCCGGAACTGCGAGTACTGGGATCCGTCCGCGCACAACCAGTGCAAGGAGCGGATCGCGGAGTACATCCCGGACCGGGAAAAGGCGAACTTCTGCACGTTCTTCACGTTCAAGAACGGCGTCCCTGAAGATACGTCCGCCCAGATCGCCAAGTCGAAATCCCGGCTCGACGATCTGTTCAAGAAGAAGTAGGCCGAGAGCGCCCGCGCGTTCGAGCATCGAATCGGGCATGTCCACGCCTCGTTATCTGGTCACCGGCGGCGCCGGCTTCATCGGCAGCAACATCGTCGCGGCGCTCGTCTCCGCGGGCGAGCGCGTCCGCGTGCTCGACAATCTGTCCACGGGCATGTGGGAGAACCTCGACGGGATCTCGCCTTCGTCCGCAGTCGAGCGCATCGAGGGCGACATCCGCGATCCCGAGGCCGTCGCCAGGGCCGCCGCGGGCGTCGAGGTCGTCTTCCATCAGGCCGCGCTCGGCTCGGTCCCGCGCAGCGTCGAGGATCCGATCACGAGTGATGCCGTCAACGTCGGCGGCACCGTCACCGTGCTCGATGTGGCGCGTCGCGTCGGCGTGCGTCGCGTCGTTTTTGCAGCGTCGTCCTCGGCATACGGCGAGACGCCCGCGCTCCCCAAGCGCGAGGACATGCCTCCGATGCCGCTCTCGCCCTACGCGGTCACCAAGCTCGCCTGCGAGAGTTATTGTCGCGTCTTCTCCTCGATTTACGGGCTCGAGACGATCTGCCTCCGGTACTTCAACGTCTTCGGTCCGCACCAGACGCCCGAGGGCCCGTACGCCGCGGCCATCCCGCGTTTCGTGGATGCAGCGCTCGCCGGAAGGTCGATCCGGATCTTCGGCGACGGCGAGCAGACGCGTGATTTTTGCTTCGTGGACAACGCGGTGCGGGCCAACCTGCTCGCCGCGTCGTCGCCGTGGAAGCTCTCCGGGGAGGTCGTCAACATCGCGGGCGGACGGCGCGTCTCGCTGAACGCGCTTTGCACGGAGATCGGGCGCGCGCTCGGGAGGACGCTCGCAGTCGAGCACGGGGCGCCGCGTCCGGGGGACGTGCGGCATTCGCTCGCGGATGTGAGCCGCGCGCAGGAGCTGCTCGGTTACGAGCCCGTGGTGCGGTGGGAAGAGGGCATCGCGCCGACGGTCGCGTACCTCGAGGCGCTCAGGACGGCGGGTCCGGCCGAGGCGGCCCGGCGGGCGGCTGAGCTTCAGGCGCAAAGCCCGCGCGAGATGGCCTTCAGCACAAGTGCAGCGACCAACGTAGTTGCAGCCTTTCGCTCAGCGACATAAGCGGCAGGGACCATGCGGAGCATGACGGGGTTCGGGATCGGCGAGGTGACCCTTGGAGAGGGCCGTGTCCTCGCCGAGATCCGATCCGTCAACCAGCGTTTTCTCGACGTCCGGACGCGCCTGCCGCGCGAGCTCGCCGAGATCGCGCTTTTCGCCGAGCAGGTGGTGCGCGAGCGGCTGCGTCGCGGCCGCGTCGAGCTCGTCGTGCGCACGGAGGGGCCGGTCCTCACGGCGGCGACGCTCGACGTGGCGCGCGCGCGGTCGGCGTTCCAGCAGCTCGCCACGTTGCGCGACGAGCTTGCGCCGGGGGCGGAGCTGCCGCTCGCGCTCCTGACAGCGGTGCCGGACCTCTTCATCCCGCCGGCCGGGCCCGAGCTCGCCGCGGTCCGTGACGCGGTTCGCCGCGCGATCGAGGCTGCGATCGCGGCGATGGATGCGATGTGCCGGGCCGAGGGCGAGGCGCTGCTCTCGGACCTTTCGGGGCGCTGTCAGGCGTTGCGAAAGCTCATCGAGGCGATCGCGGGGCAAGCGGATCCCCTCCGTGAGGCGGCGCAGCGTAGGCTACACGAGCGGCTCGAGCGGCTGCTCGCGGGGACGGAGCTCGCGGTCGATCGAGGTCGGCTCGAGCTCGAGCTCGCGATCCTCGTGGACAAGAGTGATTTCACCGAAGAGTTGACGCGGCTCCGGAGCCACCTCGACCAGCTCGAGGGCGTGCTCGCGTCGGCCTCGGGCGAGCCCGTCGGCAGGCGGCTCGACTTCCTTCTGCAGGAAATGGTACGCGAGGCCAACACGCTCGGCGCCAAGGCCCAGGACGCCGCGGTCAGTCAGCTCGTCGTCGGCATCAAGGTCGAGCTCGAGCGGCTCCGCGAGCAGGTGCAGAACGTCGAGTGACACGTTTCCTCCCAGCACGAGCACGAGACTGAGACGAAAGATGAGCGATTTCCTCCTCCTCATCGTCTCCTCCCCTTCCGGGGCGGGGAAGACGACGCTCTGCAACCGGCTGCGCGCGGAGTTTCCGGACCTGCGCTTCTCGGTCTCCCACACGACGCGGAAACCACGGCCGAACGAGCAGGACGGCCGCGAGTACCACTTCGTCGAGCCCGGCGGCTTCGAGCAGATGATCCGCGACAACGCCTTCGCCGAGTGGGCGCAGGTGCACGGGCATCTCTACGGCACGAGCGTCGCCGAGATCGACGTCGCCAAGCGTGACGCGCGCGGGGTCCTCTTCGACATCGACTACCAGGGCGCGCGGCAGATCAAGGCGCGTATGCCCGAGGCCGCCTCCGTGTTCATCCTGCCGCCCTCGCTCACCGAGCTCGAGCGCAGGCTGCGCGGCCGCGGCACCGAAGACGAGCCGACCACGCTGCGGCGCCTCAAGGCGGCGAAGGGCGAGATCGAGCACTATGGATTCTTCGACTACGTGATCGTCAACGACGAGGTGCAGCGAGCGTACGACGAGCTCCGGGCGGTCGTGTTCGCCGAGCGTTGTCGTCGCAGCCGGCACGCGCTCCTCTGCGAGCAGCTGCTCGCCGAGGGGAAGGTGGGGGCCTCCGGATGAGCCATGTCCTCGGGGTGATCGGCGGCAGCGGGGTGACCGCGCTCGAGGATCTCGAGGACGTCGAGGAGCTCGACATCGAGACCCCCTACGGCCCGCCGAGCGATCTCGTCCTTCGCGGCCGGGATCGCGCCTCGGGGACGACGATCCTGTTTTTGCCGCGTCACGGCCGAGGCCACCGGCTCTCGCCGACGGAGATCAACTACCGGGCGAACGTGTGCGCGTTGAAGCGCCTCGGCGCCACGCACCTCGTCAGCGTCAGCGCGGTGGGATCCATGCGCGAGGAGATCGCGCCTGGGGATCTCGTGATCGTCGATCAGTTCATCGATCTCACGAAGCGCCGCGCGAGCACGTTCTTCGAGGGCGGCATCGTGGGGCATGTGGCCTTCGCCGATCCGGTCTGCCCGTATCTCTCGGCCGCGCTCGCGGCGGCGGCCGTTCGGGCGCTCGATGGCACGCAGAAGAAGCTCCACGTGGGCGGCACGTACGTGTGTATGGAGGGCCCGCAGTTCTCGACGCGCGCCGAGAGCCTGCTCTACCGGAGCTTTGGCGTGCACGTCATCGGCATGACGGCGATGCCCGAGGCGAAGCTCGCGCGGGAGGCGGAGCTGCCGTATGCGCTGCTCGCGATGTCGACGGACTACGACTGCTGGCACGCGACCGAGGTGTCGGTGACGGTGGAGGCGGTGATCGCGGTGCTGCAGGAGAACGTGGCGTACGCCCGGCGCACGATCCGTGATCTCTCGCGCGGGTTGCCCGATCCGAAGTCGAGCCCGGCGTACGGCGCGCTCACGAACGCGGTGATGACCCGGCGTGATCGGGTCCCCGAGGAGACACGGGCGCGGCTGTCGTGGCTTTTGCCGGATCTCTCGTGCTAGAAGGGGCCGTCGTGAGCACGTCTTCGTCCATTCTCATCGTTGGATCCATGGCCTTCGACGACCTCGATTTGCCCTCTGGCAAGGCGCGGGACGTCGTGGGCGGCTCGGCCACGTACGCGGCCATGACCGCGTCGGTCTTCGCGCCGGTGCGTGTCGTCGCCGTCGTCGGGGACGACTTTCCGGAGTACGTGCTCGTGGCGATGCAGGGGCGCGGGATCGACACGCGCGGCATCGAGCGGGCGAGCGGCAAGACGTTCCGCTGGGCCGGTCGGTACGACCAGGACCTCGTCCACCGCACGACGCTCGACACGCAGCTCAACGTCTTCGCCGACTTCCGGCCGCGGCTTCCCGACGCGTATCGCGACACGCCGCTCGTCCTGCTCGGCAACATCCATCCGGGGCTCCAGCTCGACGTGCTCGAGCAGATTCGTTCGCCGCGCCTCGTGGTGGCTGACACGATGAACTTCTGGATCACGGGCGAGCCGTCGCTCCTCGCGTCGATGCTGAAGCGTATCGACGTGCTCATCGTGAACGACGAAGAAGCTCGGCAGCTCTCGGGGATCCACAACATCCGCCGCGCGGCCCGCGACATCCTCGCGCGTGGCCCGAAGCGGCTCGTCATCAAGCGTGGCGAGCACGGCGCGCTCCTCTTCGACGAGGACGGCGTGTTCGCGGCCCACGGCTTCCCGCTCGAGGACGAGGTGGATCCGACGGGCGCGGGCGACTCGTTCGCGGGCGGCTTCCTCGGTTACCTCGCGACGCAACCCGAGGTCTCGGCGCTCGCGTTCCGCCGCGCGATGGTGCACGCGACGGCGACGGCGTCGTTTTGCGTCGAGGCGGTGGGTACGGGCAAGGTCGGCACGCTCCTGCGCGACGAGGTCTCGACGCGCGTGGCCGCGATCCAGAAGCTCTACGAGTTCGGCGCCAGCACGATGTGAGCACGAGCGGCATCCCACGCGGATGCCGTGCCGTCCGTGATAGTCTCCGCGCTCCTTTTTTGCGTGGAGGATACACGGATGCGCTTTTCCCATATGGCCGCGTCGCTCGCGGTGGGCGGGCTCTTGTCTCTTGTGATCGTGGGTAGCGGCTGCGGCGACGATCCGCCTGCGTCGCAGCCGCCGCCCTCGGGCGCGTCGTGCGCGCTCACGGAGAAATGCGTGACGACCGATCCCGCGTGTATCGCGCTCGCCGACAACGCGGGCAAGACGGATTTCGGCCTGCGCATGTCGCAGATCATCATCAGCATGCCCCCGACGCTCGCCGCGGCGAGCTTCATCGGAAAGACTGTGGCCGGGGGCGTCGCCCTGAACAACACGGCCTGCAACCTCGGGGGCCAGGGCACGTTCTCGTGGCTGCTCCACTTCGACACGACCACGAACACCGTGTGTACGGGCGGCGCCAAGCCGGTCATGAACCCCGCGGACGGCTTCACGTTCGTGAACGAGACCATCGGCGCCTTCCCGATCTCGCCCATCAAGTTCACGGCCGCCGGGCTTCCGATGGGGACCTTCGAGGTGGAGCCGGCGGACGCGCAGGACATCGTCGTGCCCGTCTACACCGCCGAGGGCGGAGAGCCCGTCCTCCTGCCGCTCAAGAAGGCGCGCATCATCGGCGGAAAGCTCTCCTCCAACAACAACTGCGTGGGGACGTACAACGCCGACGGACTCGATCCGCTGAACCTCTGCCTCCCCTTCCCCGAGGAGAACCAATTCTCCTTCCTCAACGCCGGTCAGATCGAGGGACACATCACGCTCGAGGATGCCGACAACGTGATCGTCGATCTCGCGAACAAGTCGCTCTGCGCGCTCCTCACGGGCGCGGACGACAAGGCCATGCCGATCGCCAAGTGCGTTCGCGATGCGGGCGGAAAAATCGATTATCAGGGCGACTGGTGCGATGCCACGAATGCGGCCGCGGACGCAATGTGCGCGGACGCGGTGCAGCTCGGCGCGGAGTTCGCGGCGAGCGCGGTGAAGATCAACGGCGGCTGCCCGCTTTGACGCGCTGGGCGGACGCCCATCCTGCTTGCGGCGTGCGTTGAAGGACGCGTACGATCGCGCAAATCCGGTGGAAAATGGCCTCTCCGCGTGTGAGGGGCCGCTTCCCTGGCCGCGCTTTCGGAGGTCTTCGCCATGCCTCGCTTTCTAAAACATCTCATCGGGATCCTCGTGGTGATCCTCATCGCCGGATGTGCCGGCGGTGGTTGTTCGAGCGGATGCTCGGGCTGCGGCGTGACGCCTTTGCCGGGCGGCTTCGATCCAACCGCGCGGATCGAGAACGCCGGCTCCGTGCGGCTCACGCAGTCGGGGCTCACGTTCCTCGAGTCGAACCTCGGGCCGCTGGCCAAGAGCCTCCTCGGCGGGAGCGGCAACGGCGGCGTCCTGACGTTCCCCGTGCCCTCGACGAGCGGATCGACGGCGGGCATCCAGTACGACCTTTGCCCCGGTGGTCCCGACGAGAACGCGAACCCGCCGAAGTGCGTCGCGGAGATCGACGTCGGTAACGCCAAGCTCAACATCGACTCGTCCGATCCGCACAACATCAAGATCACCGGCCCCTTGCCGATCCGGCTGCAGAACCTGCCGATCGACATCGTTTATTTCTTCATCCCCGACAGCGCCGTGGCGCGGCTGACGGGCAACGGCTGTAGCGAGCCGCCGGGGTTCACGAACATCGATCTCAACGTCGACATCTCGATCGAGGTCGATACGAACGAGGCGCACTCGCGGTACGGCTACTCGCGCGTCAAGGTCAACACGCTCTCGATCAACGAGGGCCAGCTCGAGAACTCGCTCGAGTTCTGCGGCGGCGGGTTCTCGAACTCCGTGCTGGCCGCGCTGAAGGGCGTCATTTTCCCGCTGCTCGTCGATCCGTTGCTCGGCACGCTGACCGATCAGGTCGAGCAACAGCTCTGCCAGCAGGCGAACCCGGCGGTCAATCCTCCCTGCCCCCTCGGGACGAACGACGTCGGCGGCACTTGTCGTTACGGCATGGCGGAGGGCGACGAGTGCGCCTCCATCATCCTCGGCACCGACGGCAACGTGAACCTCGGCAGCTTGCTCGCGAGCGTTTCGCCGGGCACGAAGGGCGGCCTCGACATCCTGTTCGCCGTCGGCGGCGCGGGCAAACGCACGGACAACAGCGGCTACGCGTGGGGCGATCTCAACGCGATCAACGCCGGCGCGACGCTCGGCATGTACGGCGGCGCGGAGGCGACCCCGATCTCGCAGTGCGTGAAGTTCTCGGACATGCCGCTTCCCGTGGGCATTCCGATCCCGGACGAGCTCCAGGGCAACACGCTCGGCGACTGGCCCGCGGGGCTCGACGGTCCGCACGTCGGCATCGCGCTCTCCGAGCGGTTCGCGAACTACGCGCTGAACGGCATGTACAACAGCGGCTTCCTTTGCCTCGGCATCTCCACCGAGACGGTCCCGCAGCTCGCGTCCGGCACGCTCGCGCTCCTCGCGAGCTCGCTCAAGGACCTCGGGATCCAGCGTGAGCCGCAGCAGGTCGCGCTCGTCATCCGGCCGGGCAAGCCGCCGACGGCGACGTTCGGCAACGGCACGGACATCAACACGGATCCGCTGATCCGCGTGAAGCTCGATCAGGCGTCGTTCGACTTCTACATCTGGTCGACGGATCGGTTCATCCGGTTCATGACCGCGACGTTTGATCTCGACGTCCCCGTGAACCTCACGGTCACGCCCGACGGCCTCCTCCCGGTGCTCGACAAGATCGGCGTGTCGAACGGCGTGGTCACGAACGCGGAGCTGCTCCGCGAGGATCCGGCTGTCGTCGCGGGCGCGCTCTCCGGCCTCATCGGCGGGCTCGGCTCGCAGTTCCTCGGCGGGATCAGCGCGATCGATCTGTCGAGCGCGCTCGGCTCGCTCGGCCTCACGCTCACGATCCCCGAGAGCGTCGAAGGTCAGGGTTCGCCCGGCCTGCGCAGGCTTTCGAAGGACACGGACAGCTACCTCGGCATCTTCGCGACCCTCGGCATCGGGGCGGCCATGCCCGTGGCTCCGGAGCCGGGCTCGGCGGCGAAGGCCGATCCGATCGAGACGGCGGCGCGCGTGCTCGAGAAGAAGCTCGATCGCAAGGGCTTCCGCCTCGGCGACGTCCGCGCGGAGAACGCGCCCATCGTGACGCTGCAGATGTCGTCGCCGGCCGACACGGGTGCTGCGTCCGTGGAGTACTCGTACCGCGTCGACAACGGCATGTGGAAGCCGTTCACCCGCGAGCGCACCATCGACGTGCGTGACGAGTGGCTGCGCCTCCAGGGCAAACACATCGTGAGCGTTCGTTCGCGTGTCGTGGGCAAGCCCGAGACGATCGACAC
>JANMGF010000981.1:0-2138 GCA_031374535.1 Polyangium sp. (in: bacteria) | reverse complement strand
ATCCGGAGCTACGCGCCGGCGACGGGCGAGCTGCTCGGTGAGGTGAAGGTCTGGTCCGCGGACGAGGTCAAGCAGGCCGTGGAACGGGCCCGCCGCGCGCAAGAGGCCTGGGGCGCGTTGCCGGTCGAGGAGCGCTGCGAGCGCGTGCTCCGCTTTCGGGATGCGATCGTCGATCGCGCCGACGAGATCGTCGACCTCCTCGTACGCGAGTGCGGCAAGCCGCGGCACGAGGCCCTCCTCCACGAGGTCCTGGTCGCCGCCGATCTCGCGACCTTCTTCGCCAAGAGCGCGCCACGCGTGCTCGCCTCGCACGAGGTCAAGCTCCACCTGCTCAAGCACCGCAAGAGCTTCGTGCACTACAAGCCCCGCGGCGTCGTCGCCGTCATCTCGCCGTGGAACTACCCGTTCCAGCTCCCCCTGCGCGACTCCATCATCGCGCTGCTCGCGGGCAACGCCGTCGTCGTCAAGCCGAGCGAGGTGACGCCGCTCATCGCGCAGAAGGCGAAAGAGGTCTGGGACAGCGCGGGCCTGCCCGAGGATCTCTTCCAGGTTTGCCCCGGCTACGGGCCGACGGGCGCGGCGCTGATCGATGCGCAGCCGGATTTCGTGGTCCTCACGGGCAGCGTCGCCACCGGTCGCAGGGTCGCGGCGGCTTGTGGCGAGCGGCTCATCCCGTGCGTGATGGAGCTCGGCGGCAAGGCGCCGCTCATCGCTTGCGCGGACGCGGACGTCGAGCGCACGGCGCGCGCGATCGTGTTCGGCGGCTTCTCGAACGCGGGCCAGGTCTGCGTCTCGGTCGAGCGCGTCTACGCCCACCGCGAGGTGCACGACAAGCTCGTCGACCGCGTGGTCGAGCTGACGAAGGAGCTCCGCCAGGGCGACCCGAGCGCGGACTTCGTCGACGTGGGCGCGATCATCTTCCCCCACCAGATCGACGTCGCCGAGAAACACATCGCGGACGCCGTGGCCAAGGGCGGCAGCGTGCGCGCGGGCGGCAAGCGGCGCGAGGGGCCGGGGCAGTTCTTCGAGCCGACCGTGATCGACGGTTGCAGCCACCAGATGACCGTGATGACCGAGGAGATCTTCGGGCCGATCGTGCCGTTCATGCGCGTGTCGACCGAAGAAGAGGCCCTCCGGCTGGCGAACGACTCGCACCTCGGCCTGAACGCGTACGTATTCTCGCGGGACCGGGACCATGCGATGCGGCTCGCCGAGCGCGTCGAGGCGGGCAGCGTCCTCGTGAACGACGTGCTCACGAACGGCGGCACGCCCGATACGCCCTTCGGCGGCATCAAGGCGAGCGGGTTCGGGCGCACCATGGGCGAGGAGGGGCTGCGCGAGATGAGCAACGTCCAGCACATCAGCGTCGACCGCGTCGCCATGGGCAGCAAAGACCCGCTCTGGTTCCCCTACACGGCCCAGAGTTATGGCTGGTTCAGGAAGGGGCTGCGCGCGCTCTTCTCCGGCGGCGGGCTCTTGCAGCGTATTGGCGAGATCCTGTAATCAGGGGGGGCAAGAGCGGGCAGCGGGTTCGGGCCCTCGACGTCCCCACCCAAAGCCCGCCTCCCCCGCTCCCCATGAAGTCCTGTCCCCATTGCAGCCTCCGCTATCCGAGCGAGAGCACCGCTTGTTTCGCCGACGGAGCGGCGCTCGTCTGGCTCCGGGATCCGTGGCTCGGCGCGACCATCGCGGGCAGGTACGTGCTCGACGAGCTCATCGGCGTCGGCGGCATGGCGTCCGTCTACCGGGCGAGGTTCCTGCTCACGGACCGGCCCTGCGCGGTCAAGCTCCTGAACCCGCAGCTCGCCTCGGACCTCACGACACGCGAGCGCTTCAACCGCGAGGCGAGGCTCGCCCAGCGCCTCGCGCACCCGAACATCATCGAGATCTTCGACCACGGCGACGCCGAAGACGGCACGCCGTTCCTGGTGATGGAGCTGCTCGAAGGCGAGAGTTTGTCGGACGTCATCGCGCAAGGCCCGGTGCCACTCGCGCGCGCCTTGCCCATCGTCGTCCAGATGGCCCGCGCGCTCGCCCGCGCCCACGACTTCGAGGTCATCCACCGCGATCTCAAGCCCGAGAACGTGTTTTTGCTCCGGGGCGATCGGGTCAAGCTGCTCGATTTCGGCATCGCGCGG
>JANMGF010000977.1:0-13214 GCA_031374535.1 Polyangium sp. (in: bacteria) | reverse complement strand
GCGACGAGCTGACGCACGAGGTACGGCTCGCGGCGGCGCGCGATGGCGTCGAGATCGGCGTCCTTGCCCGCGTGCTCGGCGAGCAGTTGAAGGAGCGTTTCGTCCGGCGCTGCGTCGAGCTTCTGGAGGAGGAGCGCCTCGCTCGCGGTGGGCGTGCCGGGCAGGATCGGCGCCGCGACCCAGATCGCGGGCGCGATGATCTCGGGCTTCTGTAGGCCGTCTACCGTGAGCCCGTACGACGAGTGGTAGTTCCGCGAGTGTTCGCCCGAGCCGCCGTCGTCGACCCCGCCGACGGCGATCACGCTCGGCGCGCTGGCCGGCGGAAAGACGCGATGGTTCTTCTGGTGTCCGCCGTTGCCCGCGGCCGCGACGACGACGATGCCTTGTCGCGAAGCCTCGTCGGCCGCGCGCGAGAGGGGATCGGTGAGGAACGACTCCTCGTAGTCGCCGCCGCACGAGATGTTGAGGACGCGGATGCCGTACCGCTCGCGGTTCTCGAGGACCCAGTCGATGCCGCGCCGGATGTCGTCGTGCACGATGCGATATGCCGAGCCGACCTTGACGAGCACGACGTTCGCTTCCCACGCGAGCCCGCGGAACTGCCCGCCGGAGAGCGCGCCGTTGCCCGCGGCGACGACGCTCGTCATCATCCCGTGCCACGATGAGACGTCCGCGTGAACGAGCGCTTCGATCCCCGCGCGTGGCGCGTGGAGGTCGTGGTAGGCCGCGATGCGATGGTACGGCGTCGTAAGATCCGGGTGCGCGTAAAAGCCCGAGTCGAGGAACGCGATCGTGACGCCGCGACCCGCGTACTGCGTATCGGCGTCGAGGCGCTCGGCGATCGGCCGGATGCGGGTGCTCGAGGGGCTCACTCCGCTTCGATCTTCAGGCCACACTCGGTGCAGAAGATGTTTCCGACGTAGAGCTCGTGCTCGCAGCGACGGCAAAGCGCCACGCGGATCTCGTCGATCGAGCGAGGGCCATCGGCCTCGTCGCCGGTCGCGAGCATTGCGAGGTCGTCCGGGGTCATGACCTCGCTCCGCGCTTCGCTCGGAGCGGCGGCGACGATCACCTCGGCGGCGACCCGCACGTCGGGCGCGGGCGGACGAACCGAAGGCGCGCCGGAGGCATCCTGGATGTCGCGGTACCGCTGCGAGAGCGGGAGGGAGTTCTGCGCCTCTTCGTCCGCCGCGAGCCCCGGCATGTCGAGCGACGTGGGCGCGTCGATCTCCGTCGCGTCGATCTGCGCCTCGGAGAGCGGAGGCGCGTCGTCGGCGCGCACGAGCAACGCCGAGATGTTGTCGACGCCGCCTGCCTCGTTCGCCATCGCGATGAGCAGCTCGCACGCCTCCGAAAGATCACCCGTCAGATCGAAGACCTCGAGGATCTGATCGTTGGTGATCATCCCACTCAGCCCGTCCGAGCAGAGCAGGAACATGTCGTTCGGCTCGACGAGCACGGTCTGCACGTCGACCTTCACCATGTCCTTCATGCCGAGCGCGCGCGTGATGACGTTCTTCGGCAGGCGCGACAGCTCCTCGTCCGTGAGATCGGGCTTCAGCGCGAGCGCGTCGTTGATGAGGGAGTGATCCCGCGTGAGCTGCTCGATCGCGCCGTCGCGGATGCGGTAGCAGCGGCTGTCGCCCACGTGCGCGATGTGCAGGAAGCGCTCGCCGTCGAAGTGCATCGCGACGATGGTCGAGCCCATGCCGCGATGCTCTTTGTGTGTCGACGAGATCTCGTAGACGTCGCGGTTGGCCTTGCGTACGGCCTGCACGAGGCGCTCGGCGGGCGTCGGCAGATCCGCTTCGTCGGTGGGCGTCGGCGTGGGGAGTTCCCCCTCCGTCGTGCACTCGAAGAAGTTCTGCATCGACGTCGCGGTGAGGGCGCTGGCGACGTGTCCGGTGGAATGTCCGCCCATGCCGTCGGCCACCACGAAGAGGTCGAGGCTTTGCGCCACGAGCACGTTGTCTTCGTTGTGCCTGCGCTGGCGGCCTACGTCGGTCATGCCCGCTGCCACGAGGTGAAGGGCGTGGCGCGGCTGGGTCTTGGACATGCGGAACGCGATTATAGCGGCCGGTCCCTGGGGTTCGGCTAGTTCCTCGTAGCGTGTCCGTTCCACCGGGCCCCCGAGCGGCCCCTCCGTCGTGGGCGCGCTCATACGCGGCGGCCTGCCGGGGTTCCCGACAACCGTGCGTTTTGCGCTTTGCGCTCGGGCCCTTGCCGTTCTAGAGCCCTGCCGTGACGCGGAGAGTTTTTTCCTGGGTTGGCCGCGCGTTCGTCGTCGCCGCGCTCGTCGTGGCCCCCTCGCCTGCCCTCGCGCAGACACCCGACCCGAGCGGGGAAGGGGAGGCCGAGGAGCCGCTGGAGCCCGGCGCCGGCACCCCGAGGTCCTACGCGCCGGACTGGCGCAAAGGGGCTTTCCTTCTGTCCGTGGGGGGCAGCTACGTCGTTCCCCTGGGCAGCATCGCCGTGGGGGTCGCGGCGGAGGACCTGGTCTCGGGCGGGCCCGGCGTGTCGTTCGGGCTCGGATACGGCCTGAGCCGAAACGTCTCGTTCGAGCTCCAGGGCGCCTACGGGGTGCTCGGGGGCGGCGCGGCCTGCGCGGGGTGCTCGGGGAGCACCCTCGGCGTCGGCATGGGCTTCGTTTACCACCTCGCGCAGGGGATCGCCTTGGATCCGTGGGCCAGCGTGGGCGTGGGTTTCCGTACGTCGTTTATCGAAGCGCCCGAGACCGTAGGCGCGCCGGCGTTCGGCATCGGCCGCTCCCAGGGCATCGATTTCGTGCGTTTGGCGCTCGGCGGCACGTACTACCCGCTCCCGAGCTTCGGCTTCGGTCCTTTCCTCGAGGGAACCTTCGGCTCCTACCGCCTGCGCCCCGATCCGGGGACCCAGCCGAGCGTCTACGGGTTTTTCCAGGTCGGCCTGCGCGTCACGTTGGATCCGCTCCGCGGCGGGAAGGTGCGGGAGTCCACAAGGACCGCCACGCGCTGAGCCCGCGCGCGCATTTTTTCGCGACCTTCGCAACCACGACCCGCCACGCGTCGATAGAGCGTTCGTGAGCAACGAACGTGACGCGACGGTGGAGCTCCGCGAAGACGAGGTCGTCCTCGGCGCCGCGTGGATCCGTATTGACGACGGCGACAAACTGCGCGTAACGCGCCTCGGGCCCGGCGAGGAGATCGTCATCGGCTCGGGAGAAGGCGCCACGGTGCGGCTCTTCGATCGCACGGTGAGCGCTCGTCACGTATCGCTCGTGCATCGAGGAGGCGCGATCGAGGCGCTCGATCTCGGCTCGCGCAACGGGATGCGTGTCGCGGGCACGCGCGTGGCGCGAGCATTTTTATCCGCGGGCAGCACGCTCGGGCTCGGTCGCGCCGTGCTGCGCGTCGAGGGGCCCACGCTCGCCCGCGAGACACACGTGGAGGCGACGCTCCCGCTTCTCGTGGGACGGAGCGCGCCGATGCGAACGCTCGGCGGCGAGGTGCGCAGGCTCGCGCCGCTCAAGGTGCCCGTCATGATCCGCGGCGAGTCGGGCACGGGCAAGGAGCTCGTGGCGCGCGCGCTGCACGACGAGAGCACGCGGGCCATGAAGCCGTTCGTCGCGCTGAACGCGGCGACGATCTCGCGCGAGCTCGCGGAGTCGGAGCTCTTCGGCCATCAGCGCGGCGCGTTCACGGGCGCGCTCCGTGATCGGCGCGGCGCGTTCCGGGAGGCGCACCAGGGCACGTTGTTCCTCGACGAGATCGCGGCGCTCGCGCTCGACGTACAAGCGAAGCTCCTGCGTGTCGTGGAGGAGGGGCTCGTGCGGCCGCTCGGCGCAGAGACGGTCTTGCCCATCGACGTGCGCCTCGTCGTGGCCACGTGCGAGTCGCTCGAGCAGATGGTGGCGACGCGGCGGTTCCGGGCGGATCTCTACGAGCGCCTCGCGGTGTGCCTCGTGCGCGTGCCGCCGCTGCGCGAGCGGACGGAGGACATCGCGGCGCTCTGCATGCACCTGCTCGCGACCTCGGAGATCGGGCCTCGCGAGATCGCGCCGGGCGCGGTCGCGGTGCTGCGTGGAGAGAAATGGCCAGGCAACGTGCGCGAGCTGCGGAACGTGATCGTGCAGGCCGCCGTGCGTGCGCCCGGCGTGATCCAGGCCGAGCACGTCCTGTCGGTGCTCGCCGAGCGCGCGGGCGGGAGGCGCATCCGGCTACGGCCGGACGACGCGCGCAGGATCTTCGAGGAAACAGGAGGGAATACGAGCGAGGCGGCGAGGCGTGCATCGGTCCCGCGATCGACGATGCGGGACCTCTTGCGCGCGGCGGGCGTGACCGCGCATGCGTGACCCTCAGAACGTGCCGACGACGCCGAGCCCTTGGTACGTCGACGACACGCTCGGCGTGATGGCGAGGACCTTCGGGCCGTTGTCGGCCGTCGTCGTGCTGCTCTTCTTCGGCAGGTACCAGTCGAGGAGCGCGTAGACGCCCGTGCCGATCGCGCCGACGCCGAAGAGCACCCAGCCGGTCGTGGCCACGGCGACGTTCGTGTCGTAGTCGGAGAGGTCCTGGCGGAGCACGCCACACGCCTGCTCGTAGTTCGGCAGATCGTTGCCGCCCGCGTCGGGCGAGCCGCAAGGTGGGCTCTGGCCGAAGTTCGTGTTCGGATCGCTCGCGGCGAAGGTACGGATCTCGGCCGCATGTTCGTCGGCCTTCCCGCTGGCGACGCTCGCGCCGATGGAGAAGCCGATGCCGAGGCCGAGGCCCACGACCGCGACGCCCGAGCCGACCCAGGCGATGGGCTTGCGCTTGTACCAGTGGAAGAACGGCTCACGCGTGGTCACCGTGTCGGGGCCCGTGTCCGGCGGGGGCTCGGTCCCCATCCCGGGCGACTCGACGGGCGGATAACCCGAGCTCGCGGTTGTGGTGCCCGCGGGCGGCGTGCCGGTGCTCGGCGGCGGCGTGTATGGGTTCGACGAGGGCGGAGGGTTTCCCGCGGGTGTCGGCGTCGCCAGCGCGGGAGGCGGAGGCGGCGGCGGGGGAGGGGGCGGCGGAGGAGGCGGCGGCGGCGGCGGAGAGGCGGCTCCACCCACACCCATCACGAGGTTCGCGGCGCTGGCCGAGCCGAGCTTCGCGTCAACCTTCGTGGTGGCGGTCTTGCCGCCGTACGTTGCGGTGAGGGTGTGCGCGCCCGGCTTCGCGAAGATCACGTTGAGCAGCGGCGACTTGCCGACGTACGTCCCGTCGATGGCCACGTCCGCGCCGTTCGCGTCGACGATGACCACGATGTGGCCCGTCTTTTTCTTCGCCTCGCTGATGCCCTTCTCGGCCGTGGCCTTCTGATCGGGCGAGGCCGAGGGCATGTCGCGCAGGAACTGCTGCAGGTGCATGCCAGCGTCTTCGGGGTGGTTCGAGCGCAGCTCGCTCTGGCCGAGGTTCAGCAGCACGGCGGGGTGACGCTTGAGCGCGTAGGCCTGCAGGAACGCGGAGCGCGCGTCCTCGAAGCGGCCGGCGTCGAACGCCTTGACGCCTTCTTCATACCGTTGCCGAGCGACCTCGGTCACTGCGTCCGCCTGCGCGAAGGCGCATGGCGTCGCCATCATCTCGGGAGCGAGCCCCGCTTCCGTGAGAAGGGCCGGAAGGGTGACGGAAAGGAACAAGGCGGTGACGCAAGCGCGTGTCTTCATCGAACCCTCGGTGCATCGCGAAGCGCGGAGATGCGATCTTCTTGTCCGCATTCTTCGCACCCCGAGGAGGGCACGGGCAAGCGATTAGCGAGACGTCTAGAACGGCGTCTCGCGGATGATGCCACCGCCGGGCTTCGGGGCGGTCGTCGCCGTCGGCTTGGGTGCCGTGGGCTTCGGCGTCGTCGGTGCAGACGCAACGGGTTTTTTCGTGGTGGCTGCAGCCGTCGCGATCGGCTTCGGCGGCTCTGCTTTCGGCGGCTCTGCCTTCGGCGGCTGCGCGGCGACGGGCGGTGTCGTGGGAGCGACCGTCGCCGTCGGCACGGGCGGCGGGGGAGGGGGCTCCGGGGCGGGAGGCGCCGCGGCCGTCTCGACGGGCTTCGTGGCCGCGTTCTGCGTCGGCGTCGGCGTCGGCAGAGGAGGCTTCGGCGCCGCGGCCTCGGTCGTCTTGGCCGGCGGCGCGGGTTTGTCCGCGTCCGCGAGCATCGCCTTCGCCACGAACGAAAGGGCGACGAGCGCGACGAGCGCGACCGCGACCTTCACGAAGATCCCCTTCGAAGGTCCGCTCACCGGGATCTCGGGCGCCTCGTCGGCCATCGCGGCGTCCATTCGCGCGAAGCTCGCGTCGTCCGCGGACGGCGCCGCCGCCGGAGCGGGCACGTCCTCGGCCTTCTCCACCGCAGGTTGCGCCTCGCTCGCCTGGGCCTCGCGGGCCTGCGTTTCGGCGCTCGGCGTTTCGCTCGCCTGCGTCTCGGCGGCCTTCGTCTCGCTCGCTTGCGTCTCGCTCGCTTGCGTTTCGACGGGAGCGGCGCCGTTCGTCGTGTGGGCCGCCGCTTCCTCCCCCTTCGCGACGTCGCTCTCGGCCGGTGGGGCCGGAGGCTCGGCGGCCCGCGTCGGCTCCGGGGGAGACGCCACGACCTCCGCGAGGGGCGCCGGGGCGACCTCGCGCTCCACCGGCGCTGCGACCTTCGTGTCCGCGGCCCCCGGCGCGATGCCGCGCGCCGCGACCTCGGGCCCGAGAGCCGCGGGCGGATCGTCTTGCTCCCAGGACGGCTTGTACTGCAGCGCGAGCCTGTCCGCCTCGTCGGGCGTCAAGCTCCACGGCTTCGCTTGGGGTGCTTGGACAGTCATGGCCAGACGACAACCGTATCACCCGTCGTGTTCGGGCGGCAACGCAGCGGCGTCGATCCTGGAGGCGGGTCTTCGATCGTCAGTCGCCGAACGCGGAGGTGGCCTTGTCGTTGCCTGCGAACTCGGCGACGAGCTTGTCGTGCCACTCGTCGGCCACGTCGCCGACGGTCGTCACGATGTCCTCGAACTCTTCGTAATCGAGCGCCGAGAGCCGCCGCAAGCACCGCACGACCACGTCATCGCGCGCCGCGTCGATCGCGAACGCCGCGTCGCTCGTCCGCACGAACGAGAGCTCCAGGAGCTTCCGGTAAAAGCCTTCCCGCCCGTGCGCTGGCACCGCCATGATGGGCGCGAAGATCATCAGGACGCCCTGCCGCTCGAGCACGTTGATCCCGATCGTGACCGTGCCCCGTTGCACGTGGGCATATCCGCCGTCGTCGAGCGCGTGTCCCTCGTGGCCTGCGTCGCTCGCAGGGAGGTATTTCGCGACGTAGCGCCGGAGATACGCGTTGACCATCGTGGTCGCGTCGGCAAAGTTCTCGCCGGAGAGCCGGTCGGCGTAGAGAGGGATCGAGGTGGGCGTGGAGTCGGACACGGAGATCCTCCGGAAGATGTTCTCGTGCCCCGCGGCGCAGTGCGGCGCCGCGGTCGCTGCCCCGTCGTTCGCGGTCCAGCGGCGCCATCGTATCGCCGCCCTCCCCATCGCGGCGACCCTTTTTGCGTTCGGGGCGCTGACCCTGGGCTGCGGCCCGGGAACCGCGAGTCCACCTTCGCCCCCACCGAGCGACGAAGAGCGCGCCACGGCCCTGCTCGACCCCACCGCGACCTTGCCCCCGCGGGCCGAGGTCGTGGCCCTCGCCGACGCCGTCGCCATCGCCTCCTCCCGCGCCGGCCGCACCGAACGTGGCGCGGCCCTCGCCAGGCTCGCCGCGGATCTTCGCGCCCGATCCTACCGTCTCGACCAGGCCGAAGCCGACGCCCGCGAGGCCCTCGAGCTCTACGCCGCCTCCGCGAGCGCCGCCGCCGGCACCGCCCAGGGCTGCGAGGCCGATCGACGCCGCGCCCTCCTCGCCGGCGAGCTCGCCCGCGACGCCACCCTCTCCTTCCGCGAGACCTACCTCGCCTCCCGCCGCCAGGCCGTCCTCGCCCCACGCACGCCTTGCCACGCCGCCCTCGAGCGCTCTCTCGCGATGTCCTCCGCCTACCGCCCGCGCGGCGAGGCCCTCCGTGTGCTCGAACGGGAGGGCGACCTCGCCTCGGAGACCGCATCCCGTGGCGCGACGGCCCCCTCCGCGTTCGCCGCATCCGCGCCACCCTCGGGGCTCGCCGCCGCCGAAGCCGCCCCCGAGACGTCCGCAAAAGCAGCTTCGACCTCCCCCGAGGGACAGGTCGTCGTCACCCCGCGTGACGCCGTGGCCGCGAAGGAGCCGGTCAAGATCGTCTCCGTCGAGCCTTACGGCTCCGAAAAAGGCGGACGCGTGGTCATTCACCTGAGCGGCCCGACCACGTTCCAGGTCGGCACGCTCGGCGCCGACGCCGCTTCGGGCAAGGACGCGCGTGTCTTCGTCGACATCGCCCGCGCGGGCTTCAAAGGCGTCCCCCGCGAGACCGAGGTCGGCGGCGTCGTGCGTCGCGTCCGCCTCGGCGCGCAGGAGGGCGGCGGCACCCGCGTCGTCCTCGACCTCGCCGCCTCCCTTTACCGCCGCGTCTTTTACCTACCCGACCCCTTCCGCATCGTCGTCGACGTGAGCACCCGCCCCCCGGTCCGCAAAGACGAACAGGACGCCTCGGGCAAACGCGAGGTGCGCCGCATCGTCCTCGATCCCGGCCACGGCGGAAACGACACCGGCGCCGTCGGTCCCACGGGCCTGCGCGAAAAAGACGTCACGCTCGACATCGCCCATCGCGCCGCGACCATCGCCTCGCGCGAGCTCGGCATCGAGACCTTGCTCACGCGTGATGACGACACCTTCGTCGCCCTCGACCTCCGCACGGCGCGCGCCAATGCGTTCCACGCGGACCTCTTCGTCTCCGTCCATTGCAACGCGTCCGAAAACGGTCAGGCGCGTGGCCCCATGACGTTTTCCCTCGATCGCGTGCGTGATCCCGAGGGCCTCGCCATGCGCGTGGCGACCCGGGAAAACGCCTCCCGTCCGAGGAAAAATGGCGAAGAGGGCGACGCGCGTTCCCTCGACGAAGAAATGGCCCTCATCGCGTCGAACCTCGACGTCGGCGATCTCATGGCCCGCTCCCGCCACGTCGCCGATCTGGTCCAGCGCGCCGCGCTCGGATCGCTCGGCGCGCGCTGGCCCGACACGAAAGATCAGGGCACGAAGACCGCAGGCTTTTTCGTCCTCGTCGGCGCGGACATGCCCGCCGTCCTCTTCGAAACCTCGTTCATCTCGAACCCCGACGACGAGGCACGCCTCGCCACGGCCGACTACCGGCAAAAACTCGCCGATGCCGTGGCGAACGCGATCCGCGCCTACCGCGAAGGCAAATGATCCCCGCCGCTCACTCCCGCTCGAGGCCCATGAGCCGCTCGAGCGAGTCCCGAAGCTCCGCCGCCTCGCCCTTCTTGATGAAGTCGTAGGCCCCTGCTTCCGTAGCGTTTTTCTTCATCTCCTCGGCGTCCGAGTAGACGATGCAACGGATGTGGCTCGTCGTGTCGATCGAGCGCAGCCGCTCGAGGCACTTCACGCCGTCGAGACCGGGCATACGCACGTCGAAGACCATCGCATCGGGCTGAATGCTCCCGACGGCCACGAGCGCGTCGAACGGATCCTGGAACGTCGTCAGCTCGAACCGCTTGCTCAAGGCTTTTCGCAGCGAGGCGAGCACCTGCGGATCGTCGTCGACGGCCACGACCTTGGGTTTGCCGAGGCGGAGCACCTCCGGGATCGGGTAACCGTACTTTCGCAGGAAATCGAGGACATCGAGCCGCCGGAAGCGCAAGTGCCTGCCCGGCGTCCGGAAATGCCGGATTTCCCCCTTGTCCGCCCAGTTGTGGATCGTCTTCAGATCCACCTGGCAAAATCGCGCGACGTCGCTCGCGGTGAACAGCTCCGGCTGATTCGTCGTCGTCGTGGTCGTGGTCGTATTCTCTTTGGCTTCCATGACTTCCGGCCTCCTCGGCCCAGTCCACTCATCGACCCGAGGGCTTCGCTCCCACGAGGGGAGCTAAGCCCCCGAACCCCCATCGTCCACCGAAGTCGCAACGTCCCGCTCGTCGAGGCTCGTGTCGACCCCCGGCACATCGGGAGAAGCGAATCCTTTGCCGAACTCGGGCGCGTCCTCGGCCACAAATCGCGCATCACGCAGGACATAGCGGCTGGGCCCGTCAATCCGCCTCTCGCGTACGGAGTGAGCTGGATCACCGGGCAAAGCGATGAAAGGCGGAGCGTCATCCTCGCCCGGGACGAACGCGGGGCATATCGGCAGGAGCGTCTGACGGCTGGCGAGGGCGAGCGCACCGTGCACGTCTCGCTCGCCCGCGAGCAATTCCAGAGTTCGTGATGTCGGCGGCGCGAGAAAGAAACGCCCTTCCGCCGCGGCGTCGAGGACATCCGACGGCCGCGCCCAGAGGCTCATCGTGGTCTCGTGATCGTCGTGCCGTCCCTCCTGACCTTCCGGCAAAGGCAGCAAAAAGAACCGCGCGTCGAACCGCCGGGACTCCGCTTCGGGCGTCACCCAGCGCGCGAACGGCACGAGCCGTCCCAGATCGAGCCGCATCCCCCGCCGAACGAGCGACGCCAGCAAGGACCCCGAAACGAGCTCCGCCGCGAGCGTATCGAGCGCTGGGCCCGCTGTGCCCGGCAAGGACGGCAGGATCCGCCCCTCCTCGAGCGTCTCCCGGCAAGCGGCCACGCAGAGCCCGAGCGCGCTCGCCCGCTCGGTGGCCATGTCTCGAACGCGCGGGTCGACCGGCGTCGCGGACGCTTCCCAGCGCGGATCCATGTCCGACGGATCCACCTTTCCGCCTGGAAAGACGAGCGCCCCGCCCATGAACGCGGACTTCGCGTGGCGACGCACACAGAAGACCTCGAGCCCCTGCGATCCGTCCCGAACGACGACGACCGTAGCGGCATCACGCGTATCGCTTATTTTTCGGTTGATGTCGAATTCCAGCAAGGTGGAAGGTTTTGTCCCACGTCGAGATGATGTCGTCAAACACGCGTCTCGGCCGGTCTCGGCCGTGGTTGACGTCGGAGTTTCCATCGCCTAGCCTTTTGCGCCCCCCTTTCAGGGAGGGCTGGGAATGGACGGCATGAATCCGTCTCCAGCCGTTCTTCGTCGAGGTGCCCGCGTTGCATGAAGCGGGGGGCACCGACAGGGCGACACGTCGAGGGAATTGCACAATGAACAAGGCCCAGCTCAAGAAGTACAAGGCTTTGCTCGAGGCGAAGCGAGAAGAGATCGTCAAGAAAGCAAAGCAGACGCTGAGCGAGGACATGGCCCTCGACGCGAGCGATCTCCCCGACGAGATGGATCTCGCCTCCAGCGAATATCTGCAGTCGTTCACGTTCCGCCTCCGCGGCCGCGAGAAGTCGTTCCTCGACAAGATCGAGAAGGCCCTGATCAAGATCGAGGAGGGAACGTTCGGCCAGTGCGAGCAGTGCGAGGAAGAGATCGCGCCCAAGCGCCTCGAAGCCCGCCCCGAGACGTCCCTCTGCATCCGCTGCAAAGAGGACCAGGAGCGCGCCGAGAAAGACTTCGGCTAATTTTGTCAGGGGGTTGGGCCCGCCCAACCCGGGTTGTCGCCGCTTCTCTACGGCTTGGCGCGTTTCGCAGGCCGCTTGCGCCCGGCGTCGAGCACCTCGCGCAGGTAACGCCCGGTGTGCGAGGCCTCGACCCCAGCCACATGCTCCGGCGGCCCACACGCCACGACGGAGCCGCCCCGCTCGCCCCCCTCCGGCCCCATGTCGATCACCCAGTCGCTACACGCGACGACGTCGAGGTTGTGCTCGATCACCACGACCGTGTTCCCGGCATCACGCAGGCTCGCCAGCGCGCCGATGAGCACCTCGATGTCCGAGAAGTGCAGCCCCGTCGTGGGTTCGTCGAGCACGTACAGCGTGCGCCCCGTCGCCTTCCGCGCGAGCTCCCGCGCGAGCTTGACGCGTTGCGCCTCGCCCCCGGAGATCGTGGTCGCCGGTTGTCCGAGCCCAATGTACCCGAGCCCGACGCGGGAGAGCGCCATCAGCCGCTCGCGCACGCGCGGGATCGACTCGAATTGCTCGATGGCCTGATCGACCGTGAGCCCGAGCGCGTCGGCGATCGACATGCCGCGGTAGAGGACCTCGAGCGTCTCGCGGTTGTACCGTTTGCCGCTGCAGGTCTCGCACGTGACGAAGACGTCCGGCAAGAAGTGCATCTCGACGCGCAGCACGCCGTCGCCCTGGCACGACTCGCAGCGCCCACCCTTCACGTTGAACGAGAAGCGCCCGGCCTTGTAGCCACGCGCGCGTGACTCGGGCAAACCCGCGTAGATCTCGCGGAGCAGGCCAAAGACGCCGGTGTACGTCGCGGGGTTCGAACGTGGCGTCCGCCCGATGGGCGCCTGATCGATCGAGATCACCTTGTCGATGTGCGAGAGCCCCTCGATCCCGTCACACTCGCCGATCGGCGCGCTCGTGCGGTACAGCGCGGCGCGCGCGGCAGGCAAGAGCGTGTCCACGATGAGGCTCGACTTGCCCGAGCCGGAGACGCCCGTGATCGCGCAAAGCACGCCGACGGGGATCTCCACCGTGACGCCGGTGAGGTTGTGGGCACGCGCGCCCACGAGCTTGATCGCGCGACCGTCGCCCTTGCGACGTTTGGACGGGATCGGCAGGTGTTTGTCCCCGGAGAGCCAGGGGCCGGTGACCGAGCGTGGATCCTTGGCGATCTCGGCCGGCGTCCCCTCGGCCACGATCTCGCCGCCATGCGCGCCGGCCCCGGGACCCATGTCGACCACGTGATCAGCCGCGAGGATCGCGTCCCTGTCGTGCTCGACCACGATCACGCTGTTGCCCAGATCCACGAGCCGTCGCAGCGCCTCGAGCAGCCGCGCGTTGTCCCTCGCGTGGAGACCCACGCTCGGCTCGTCGAGCACGTACAGCACGCCCACGAGCGCCGCGCCGATCTGCGTCGCCAGCCGGATGCGTTGTCCCTCGCCGCCGGAGAGCGTCTGCGCGGATCGATCGAGCGTGAGGTAGTCGATCCCCACGTCGATGAGGAAGCCGAGCCGCGCGATGACGGCGCGCAGCAAGGGCTCGGCGATCGCGCGCTCGCGTGGCTGGAGCGGCCCGTCCTTGTGCGCGATCTGCTCGAGGAACGAGCGCACCGTGCGCAGCGCCATCGTGCCGATGTCGGCGATGTTCTTGTCCGCGATCTTCACCGCGAGCGCCTCGGCCCGCAGGCGCTTGCCCTTGCAGAC
>JANMGF010000975.1:0-5549 GCA_031374535.1 Polyangium sp. (in: bacteria) | reverse complement strand
ACGCGGCGAGCGCGGCGGAGGAGAGGCGCGCGCTCACGCCCGATTTCGAGAGGCCCAGCATCGCCGCCGCGCCCGTGAAGGAGCGCGCCTCCACGACCCGCGCGAAGACCGCCATCGAGACCACATCGTCGAGCGCCGCCGTCATCGATTGTTCACCCGGGTGAACAGTGTTACCCGGGAGGTGCCCCTAATCAAGCGGCCGTTCGAGGAGCATGGTACGCCCCAGAAGCCATCTTCGAAGGGACGACCCGCTCATGCGCACCATTCGTTTCGTTTTCCTCGCTGCCGCCGTACCCGCCCTCCTGTCGCTCGCCGCTTGCGAGGACCCGGCCAAGGACAAGCCCAAGGCGACGGTCTCGGCGCCCTCGTCGGCATCACCCGCGGCCAAGCCCGCGGCCCCCGCGACGACGACCGAGCTGCTCGACGTCGATGCCGCCACGTCCACCGTGGGCTTCATCGGCTCGAAGGTCACCGGCAAACACGAGGGCAAGTTCGAGAAGCTCACGGGCAAAATCACGCTCGCCGACGGCAAGGCCGAGGGCGGCAAGCTCAGCTTCGAGGTGGAGACCGCGTCGGTGAAGACGGACGCGGCAGATCTCGACAAGCACCTCAAGACGGCGGATTTCTTCGACGTCGAGAAGTTCCCCAAGGCAACGTTCTCGTCAACGGAGATCAAGGCCGGCGGCACGAACGGCGCGACGCACACGGTGACGGGTGATCTCGATCTGCACGGCGTGAAGAAGTCGATCACGTTCCCCGTGACGATCACGATCACGCCCGACGCCGCGACGGGCACCGCAGAGTTTTCGATCAATCGCAAGGACTTCGGGATCGTGATCGCGGGCAAGCCGGACGATCTGATCCGCGACGACGTGCTGCTCAAGCTGACGCTGAAGGCGCCGCGCAAGAAGGGCTGACGCGCCCCGGGCCCGGCATCACAGGAGGTGCCGGGCCTTGACCTCGATGTATCGATTGATGAGCGCCGCGGTGAGGTCCGCGGGCGCGACGTCGAGGACCAGGGCGCCGTGCTGCTTGAGGCGCCGGACGAGTTTGTCTCGGAAAGAGAGGAGCTCGGCCGCCGCGCCGCGCAGATAAGGGCCGACGCCGAGGAGCGAGGAGGCCTCGCGGGAATGGCCGAGCGCGAGGGCGTCGACGTCCACGTCGCGCAGGAGCACGAGAAGCGGCAAATGGCGCGGCATGAGGCCACGCATGCGTTTTTCGAGCTCGGCCGCGGCGACCTCGTCGACGACCTGGGTGAAAAGCACCACGAGCGTCCGCTTCTTCACGCGCACGGCGAGCGCCTCGAAGGCCGCGCTGTAATTCGTGGGGGCGAGCTCGGGCTCGATGTCATAACCGGCTTGCACGATCTTCTGCGTCGCGCGGGCGCCGCCCGTGAGCGGGGCATACGCGAGGACCTCCTCGGCGAAGGCCATCATGGAGACCTTGTCGCCGCCGCGGGAGGCGACGTGCGAGAGCATGAGCGTCGCGTTCAAGGCGTGGTCGAAGAGGGAGAGATGGGCAAACTCGGCCGTCATGAGGCGGCCGGCGTCGATCAAGAAGACGACGTTCTGATCACTCTCGAGCTGATACTCGCGGGCAATGAGCTTCTTCCGGCGCGCCGTGGCCCTCCAGTCGATGCTGCGATACTCGTCCTCGCGGCGATACTCGCGGAGGCGGGCGAACTCGCTCTCGCCACCGAGACCGCGCGAGGTACGCACGCCGGCAGGGTCGCGATCTTGCCGCGCGAGGAGCTCGTATCCACGCACGGCCTCGAGATCGGGATACACCTTGACGGGGGAACGGGCGGGAATGGAGTATTGCCGGATCCAGAGGCCGAGGGGCGAGGGATAACGGACGTGGTGGTCGCCGAGGACGTGGGCGCCGCGGCGGGAGGGGGTGACGCGGTATTTGAGGGTCGCGTGGCCACGCGGCAAAAGGTCGGCTTCGAGGGGGAGCTCGTCGCTCTCGGCGGAGGGGAAAAGATCTTCCTGCACACGCACGCGGAGCTTGCGACGGGCGAGGGAGCGGACGTCGAGCGTGATGAGGTTTGGCCGGCCAATCGATACCACGGCGGGGGCGCGGCGGATCACCGAGACGAGGGGGCGGCGCGCGAGGAAGGCGTCGAGCAGGGCGAGCAAAACGATGGCCGCGTCCGTGAGGAGCATGGGGACGATCAATCCCCGGTCGAGGAGCGTAAAAAACGAGAGGACCAGCGGCCCCACGAACAGGAGGACGAGCGCGCGCGAGGGGACCATGACGACGATCAGGCCGCCGTGCGCGGGACCTTGGCCTCGCGCAGGATGTCTTCGACGCAATCGTCGGCGCTGGTGCCTTCGATCTCGGCGTCGGGGTGGAGGATCAAGCGATGGCGGAGGACGGCGGGGGCGAGCGCCTTGACGTCGTCGGGGGTGACGAAATCGCGGCCCTCGCTGGCGGCGCGCGCGCGGGACGAGCCGAGCAGGCCAATCGAGCCGCGCGGGGAAGAACCGAGATAAACGGCGCGATGGGCGCGTGTGCGGGCGACGATGTCGGTGATGTAATCGATGATGCCGTCGTCGACACGCACTTCGCCGAGGGCGCCACGCATGGCGAGGATCTCCTCGGCGGAGGCGATGCGGGTGATGCCCGCGCGATCGAGCCTCGCCGCCGAGAAACCCTCGACGTGCTGGCGCAGGATCTGCTTTTCGACGGCGGGTCCGGGGTAACGGACGTGCAATTTGACGAGGAAACGGTCGAGCTGGGCCTCGGGCAAGGGATAGGTGCCCTGGGATTCGACCGGGTTTTGCGTGGCAATGACGAGGAAAGGCTCGGGCAAGGGGCGGGTCACGCCGTCGGTGGTGACGGCGAGGTCCTGCATGGCCTCGAGGAGCGCGCTTTGTGTCTTGGCGGGGGCGCGGTTGATCTCGTCGGCGAGCAGGAGTTGCGTGAAGACCGGGCCCTCGTGGAAGACGAAGCGGTCCTCTTTCTGGTCGAAGACGTTGCCGCCGGTGACGTCGCTCGGCATGAGGTCGGGGGTGAATTGAATGCGGCGGAAGCTCGCGCCGAAGACGTGGGCGAGGGTGCGGACGAGCAGGGTCTTGCCGAGGCCGGGGACACCCTCGATGAGGACGTGGCCGCCGCTCAAAATGGCGAGGAGCGTGCCCTCGATGATGTCGTCCTGGCCGAGGAGGACCTTGGAAGCCTCGCCACGGATGCGGTCGAATGTCTCGCGGAAGGTGGAAAGGTTCATGCAGTTCGCTTCGTTTTGGCTTTGCGGGAGCGCGGTCGGGAGGTCTGCGCGAGGAAATGGTCGAGGGCACGCATGATGGCAAAATCGGCGGCGACCTGGCCGCGGTCCTTGCCGCGGGCGGGGGCCGCACCGGAGCGGAGGGAAACGGGGGCCGCCTCTTTTTGCGCGTCGGTGGCCTCGACGAGGACTTGCATGACCTCGCCCGTGGGTTTGCCGACGCGCGTGCCAATGGCCTCAGCGAGCCCCGACAAACCCTGGCGGCCCTCGCGCGGGACACGCTCGCGGAGCCTCTCGATGGCCCAGGCCGCATAAAGGCCGAGGGTATGGCGGGAGGCGCCGGCGCGGGCGTAGGCGAGGCCGAGGGCGCGGACGTGGTCGGCGAAGGCGCGGCGGCGCAGGGCCGGCGGGTCGCGCAGGATGCCGAAGGCGCGGCCTTGCCAGAGGAAAAAAAGGACGAGGAGCAAAAAGAGCTGGAGAAGAACGGGCAACAGGTGGGCGCGCGAGAGGGATTCGACGGGGCTGTCGGCGCCGAGGGAGGTCCATCCGTCGCAGAGCTCGACCTCGCGGTTCAGCGGGCGGAAGAGGGAGATCAGGAAAGCCGCGTTTTCCCGGGCGGCCAGGGCGACGTTCGTGAAGAGTTTGTCGTCGGCGAGGACGATGACGCGCCCGCCCTGGATCTGCTTGAAGGAGGCATACGGCCCATTCGAGCGGGCGAGGATGGGATCGGCGTCCGAGAGCAAAAGCGTGGGCCCGCGGGGGACGGCGAGGACGAGATCGCCGAGCTCGGACCGATGGTCGTAAGAAACGACGATGTCGCCGTCGCTAACCTTTGCGAGGTCGAGGGAAGCGCCGGCCCAGGTGGGGACACGGGGCACACCGGCGAGGACGAGATCCCCGCCGCCCTCGACCCACATGTGCAGGCGGCGGAAATCCTCGTCGCTGATCTCGAGGTCCGGCAGGAGGACGAGGGTGGTGTCGTCCTCGTTGGGCAATGTCGCGAGGGATTGCCGGCGATGGCGGAAATCGACGCCATAGGCCGAGAGGACGTCGCCGATGGCGTGCGTGCCGGAGGGCGAGGTGTCGCCGCGGAAGACATCGTCGTTTTCCCCCGTGGCAGCGACGCGGCCGCAGGAGACGGTCGCGGAGAGGCTGAGGAGCAAGGCGAGAACGCCGAGGGCGCGCGACACGAGGGGGACGACGCGGTCGTGAATGCGGGCGAAGGCCTCGGCCGAGGGTGCGCGGGAGCCGAATTGAACCGCCTCGACGTCGGCGACAATGCCGCGCACATCCGGGGCGATGTCGGGCCTGTCGCGGCGGAGGGTGCGCACGTAATCGCCGTTGGTGCGGGAGGCGTGAATCTCGATGAGCCCGTCGCCGTCGAGGCGCCGGAGGAGAGCCGCATACACGTCGTCGATGGCAGGCCCGAACGCGCCGCGCTGGGCCGCCGCGCGAGCGCGGGCGAGCAAACGCGCGACGTCGGTCTCGATGAGCCCGCGGGGGCCAGCCATGCGGTCCGCTGGGGCCTTGTCGGGGAGATCCTCGGGGAGCGGCTCGTCCAGAGGAGCGTCGCGCTCGGCGAGGAGGTTTTTCAGGACCATCCAGGCGACGAATGCAATGAAGGCGCCGAGCAGGACGAAAAAGAAAACCCGCGCGAAGCCACTCGCGGCGCGGAGGGCAGGGTCCGGCGGCTGGGGGTCCGGTGGCTGGGCGGGCGGCGAAGGCTCGGCAGGTTTCGGCGCGGTGTCGACCTTCCCTGCGCCGGGGCTCGTGCCGCCGGGCGCGTCGCCGGGTTTGCCCGGACCGGACGCGTCTCCGGAGCCGGTTTTTCCTTGGTCGCCCCCAGGTTTGTCCTGGCCCGCGCTCCCGCCGGGGGTTTTTCCGTCACCGCTGGGCAGCCCGCTCCCCTGCCCCTGGCCGCCCGGAGCCCCGGTCCCCGAGGCGCTGCCCTGCGAGCCTTCGAAGCGGCGGACGGCCGTGCGATCGTCCTGGCCGGAGGATCGTCCTGCCAAACAGCGGGATCCCGCTTCGCATTTCGGGCCGATGGAGGCCGGGGGGCCGCCGCGCTCGATCGGCGCGGGCTCCTTCTGGCAAGCGGTCGGCAGCGAAGGACAAACCTCACTGGTCTCGCCGACGAAGGGGCAAAAGGCTTTCTCGTCGGTGCCGAGGGGATAATCGTTCTCGTGGCAGAACCGATAACGGCTGTCGGCGAGGACCTCGCGGACCCGCTCGTCAGCGTTGTAACCCCGGTTTACAACGGGGAAAAGTTCCTGCGACAGTGCATCGAGAGCGTGTTGCCCGAGTACGCACCGCCGAAGTCCTC
>JANMGF010000957.1:0-17875 GCA_031374535.1 Polyangium sp. (in: bacteria) | reverse complement strand
GTTGTCCCGGCTCATACCCGTGCGCATGCTGCTCAAATCGATGCGGCGAGAGATCTGGCGTAGGAAATTGCGTCGAGCCTCATACGTCCCGAAGCCGGCATACTCGATAGCCGACAAGAACAAGTCCACGTTGCTGTCGATGACGATGAAGTGGCGCCAGTCCACGTCTTTCCATTCCTCGACGCCGGGCGCCAGATCAGGGTTGGCCACCATGGACAGGAACATGGCCGAGATCTTCTCGCTGATCCGCCACGCGCGGGACAGCGCATCCACGAGGGCACGCGCGCGGGCCTTCTTGCCCCGAGCGGAGGCCCGCGCCTGGGCGAGCATCTCTGCGAGGTCGCGCGCCCCGGCCTCGCGTATCACGAGCGCCGCCGAGCTCGGCACCTTGCCGAAGTGGCCATAGCGGCGCAGGAGCACCGTGTGCCGCTTCAGGTGGCAGGGGACGCTTGCGTTGGCGTTGCAGCGCCCTTCTTTCGTCGCAGGATCCTTCGTGAGGTCACAATCGCTGAGCAGCCGCGCCATCGAGCGTACGTTCTCGCAATCGGCGGCGTCTATCTTCTCGAGCAGCCGCTCGTGGCTCGACAGCTCCTCGACGTCGGCCGGCTCGAGGGAGCGGAGGATCCGCGCGATCTGCACGTCCTGGCGACGCTGAAACATCGTCACGGCGATGAGGAGGCGGAACAGCGCCCTCCCGTCTCCAGACGCGATCTGCCCTGGATCGACCGCGAACAATCCCACCTTCGCGGGGCTCGCGAACATCCGCAGCACGCCAGGATCATCAGGAGCGCCGTAATGCGTGTCGAGGTACCAGCGGACGGCCACTCGAGCGACGCGGATCTGCCGCTCGGTGGGCTGCGGGTCACGGACACGCTTCTTCGCCTTGCTCACCCGGCGTGCCATGACACGGCCGAACCGGGTTTGTAAATACAAACCTTCGTCAGGGCGAACCCACCAAGGCGAGCGCTGAACGGGCCGTGACTTGGGCGACACGCGGTGCCGGGCCGGCTCCCGCGTCGTCGTAGTCCGGCTGGGGCAGCCACCATGCTCCCGCGACACGGACGACGTCCGTCGGCCGGAGCGTCGAGGCGAAGGCCCGATGGTCGTCGTCGATGAGTAGCAGGACTTCGTTTGACGCAGGGCCTCTCTCTTTGCCGTGGATCTCTGCGCCGCCCGCGTGGACCCGGACCACGGTCAGCTCGAGGTCGCCGGGGCCCCGTGAGGCTGGGGCGGAAGTACGGGCGCGCCCCCCTGCCCAGTAGTCGTCGCACCACGCGCGCATGTCGCACCGCGGGCACCGCGCTTCGTGGAGCTTCGCGAGCGGGGGTCGCGCTTCCAGGGCTGATGCGCCGAGACACACTTCCTGAAACAGCCGTCCCTCGAGCTCGTCGAGCCTCTCGGGGCCTGGTCCATCCCACCGCTCGACGCGGCCACTCCAGTACACCAGCACGAGCCTCACTGCGCGAAGGCGCCCGGGGTTGATGACCTCGTCCCGGGAAAACAGCAGCGCGTAGAGCTCGAGCTGCTCGCGATCGTGCTCGGACTCGGCGCCTGTCTTGTAGTCGACGATCGTCACCTCGCTGCCTCGGACGACAATGACGTCGGCCTTCCCGGACCAGCGCAGCGTCTGCCCCGCTCCCTCGAGCTCGGCAATGAGCTCGACCTCCGGGTGGGCTCCCTCCAGGAGCGCAGCCCGAGACGTGCGCTCCTGCGGCGCTGCCGCTCCCCCGCCCCCTAGCTCGAGCGCGACCCGGAGCTTGGCGTTCACGAACGTCGTGAGCCGGTTGATCTCGTCGAGGGCTGTCGCGCGGAGCTCGTCGAGCTGGCGACGGCTCAGCGGCTCGGCCCGGCGGCTCGCGAACTCTGCCTCGAGCTTTCGGGTCACGAGCGCCGGGATCCCCTCGGGGACATGGCGCTTCCAGAAGTCCAGCAGGGCCCAGGAGCCCGCGGGCGGCCCGCCGTGGCGCTGGTGGATGCGCAAGAGCTCCTCGAGCGCCGCATGGCTCACGATGCCGCGCAGCGCAGCCCAGGATGGCGAGGCGCCGCCACCGGAGCGCGCCTCCGCGGGCGCGGCGGCCTCCAGAGCCAACCTGCGGAGCGCCCAGCGCCGCGGGCACTCACGGACCACACGCAAGGTGCTGAAGCTCCACGCGGGAGGCGCTGAAGGCCAGGGGCGCAGCGCTTCAGCCATCGCCGTCCTCATCGAGTGATCCGCTCAGGTTCGCTCGCAGGAGAGGATCCTGGGCCGCGAGGAAGCAAAGCCGGACGAGGCGCGCGCGTTGCGCGCTCGCCCACGCCCACTCGATGCATTCACGATCTCGACGGCGAGAGGCCATCCCGCGCGCGTAGAAGACAAGGAGCAAGTGCTTGGCGAGATCGCGGTCGTTGCTGGACTTGGCTCCGACGTGCGGCAGGAGCACCTCCATCGAGGCGAGCGGATCATCAACGACGTCGAGCTCCCCGAGGAGGTGGTCAGGGTCGAGCCAGAGCATGGGGGCGAAGGCTTCCACGAGCGCGTCCCCCTCAAGCTCCTGTTGCGCTGCTTCCTCCTCACGCCGGGCCCACTCGAGGCCGCAGAGCGACGCGACGAGCTCACGCTCGAGGGCCACGGCAGCGAGGCGCCGCGAGAAGAGGGCCTGGCCGAGCGACCCCTTCGGCCAAAGCCGCGCCATATCCACCGCGCGGAGCATGCGCAGCACCTCCAGGCAACGCTCCCTGCCCCGCCGCACCTCACGCAGGCGGGGTGCCCTGGGCAGCAAGGAGGAGCCCCCTGCGATGCACGCCGCGGCCCAGACCTCGCCGGCCATCGCCAAGTAGATGCCGGGCTCGCGCGCCCAGGACGGCGGAGCTTGCGCGCGCTGCGCGCCACGCGCCTCGAGGGTCAGCCGCCAGATGTCCGGTGTGCCTGGTCCCTCCTCGGAGACGAGGACAAGGTGATCGCCGTTCGCATCGAAGCGAAGTGGATCCTTCGCGGGGCCAAGGCGCGCGATCTCGTGGAAGGCGCCAGGCTCGTCCGATGCGCGAGCCCGCATGATGAGCGGCTCCCCGGCGGCAGCGCGCTCCTTTTCCGTCTCCGAGAGCCTGTCGATCATGGCCTCCAGCTGCTTCGCGCCCTGGAACAGCGAGACCGGGGGCTCAAAGACATCACGGGTGATCACGCTGCTCCCCGCGAAGGCGATCTCGACCTCGACGTCAACCTCTGGCAGCGCGTCGATCTCCAGCCAGCACATCCCCGCCAAGAGGTGCTCGATCGACGCGGATGTAGGGTGGAGCGTCGCCTGCCAGCGCGCAGGCTCGGCGGTAGATGTCCCGACCGCTCGGGCCACTATATCAGTCGTGCAGAGCGTTGCGCCGGCCCCGTCGATGATCTCCAGCCGAGAACGCGCGGCCTGGATGTTCCCAGCAGGAACACGCACGATGGGAGGTCCATGCGGTGAGCGCCGCATCTCCATCTCGACACGAGACGAGCCGCTGCGGACCACGGCTCGGGTCTCGGCCCCCCCGGGGAGCCCCTCCACCGACAGCCATGCGTCCTGCCCTTCCGGGTAAACGAGGCGCGAGCGCTCCCGCAGTAACGGCGGTACCAGCACGGGGCGAAGGCTTACGCGCGGCGGGCTCACAGTGAAGCCGAGCGCTGCGAGGTGACCAGCGGCTGGGCCGCTCACAGGGCCCCGAAGGACGAGCACCGGGGCCTCGGGCACGAGCTTCTCTTTGGCGAACCCCGCCGTATGGAGCGCTGCGGCCCGCCCATCGCCGGCCCTGAGGATTACCGCGACCTCCTCCCCATGCGTCGCCTCGCGGGAGAGCACGAGGCGGTCTTCGGCTTCGGTTCGGAATAGGGCTGGGAGTTGCTGCTCCAGCTTGGCCCGGGCGACGTAGTCGCGAATCTTCTGGGGGATACCGTCCGGGCGGTCGTCGTAAGGCCGCGCCTCGATCTCGACGATCAAGGCGCCGCCTTGCCAAGGCAGGACCTCCGTCATCCGCGAGCGCAGCGCGTTCATGAGGAAGCCGCCGGGCCTCGCGTTTCCGTTGCAGCGCACGCGCAGGGCGCCGTACTGCTGCGCGAAGTCCTCGAGTCCCGGGACAGCTTGCAGGTGCTCTTCCAGAGGGCCGATCTCCAAGCTGAGCTGATAGCCATCAGCGACGCGCTCCAGGACGAGCTCGCGGTGCGGGGCTAGCGCCTCCTGGGTGACGCGGCGCCCGGCGCGTGATCGCTCGAGCCGCTTCTTCGCGGCGTCCAGGCAGTCCTTCACCGCCCGATCGGCGTAGATGTCCTCGGCCAGCCGGCGGAGCCAGCCGCTCCTCCGCTCCTCGTAGGCCACCTCGAGCAAGGTGCTCCCGATGCGCTTCGATACGCCCGGGTGCTCGAGGAGGCCCTGGAGGAACAGGGGTATGCCGATGGTCGTGCCGAGGTTCAGCACCTCGTCGGCGGGCCAATCGCTGGTGTTGGTCGAGAGAATCCCGCGCGCCGTCGCGCGCTCAATGAGCCTCGACATCGGGCGGTGCGCGCATCGCGGTAGCCCGGCGTGGAGCAACGGCCAGCTCATCAGCGGGAACTGCGCCGCGAAGGCTCCGGCAGGCACGACGATGCTGCCCGTGCGCGCGAACGCCTGGAATACGGCGGCCACCTTGTGTCGATCCTCGTTGTTATCGGTGAGGCGGAGGCGCGCGGAGCCAAGCTTCTGGTGCAGCAGGGGCCAGAACTCGAACTGGTCCCCCCAGTCCACGTCGTACGTGAGGTCTGCGATGACCGCGACGAACAGGGGGCCGATATCCGAGGGAGCTCGCCCTTCCTCGAGGGCTCGCCGCACGAGCCCGCGATCGTCTCGCCGCTGCTCCTCGGACTCGCTGCACAGCTCGATAGCGAGGACGTCCTGCTCGGCCTTCAAGAGCTCAGCCTGGAGGTGCTCGAGCGCATCGTTCCGCGCTCGAAGCGCCGAGTCCAAGTCGCTCATGGCGCTACCTCCACAATCGCCGCGGAGAGCACCCGCGGCGTGAGCATCTCTCGCGCGGCGACGTCGGCGTGCTGGTTCAGCGACCCGAGTCGCTCGAAGAAGATGTCCGCAAGCCGCAGGCTCCGCGCGCGCTGGTCACGGATGCCGCGCATCCCCGAGGTGTCCGACGCGGCGTCGAGGAGCCTCGTGCGCCCCTGCACCACGTCCCTGCCGAGAAGGCGAGCGTGCCTGGCAGAGGCATCAAGGACAGCCTGCACCTGCCCGAGAAGTTCATCCTCGGGTGTCGCCGGCGGGCGCTCGATCTCCTCGATGTACTGCAAGAATCCATGCCCCACCGCCTCGCTCTTCAAGGAAGCGCCCTTGGAGATGGCTCCTGCGATTTCATCTACGACGGCGCCGTCGACAGGCTTGGCGAGCGAGAGCGGCATGCCGCTACGCTCGAGGCGCCAACCACGCGCAAGGGTGCTCGGCGGAACCCGCACCGTCATGGCTCGGCGCAGCCCCGCGGCGATCACCTCCCAGATCCGCGCGAGTTCCTCGTCATCGAGAGGATCCCCTGCTCCATCGAATGGGGCCGCTGCCCCGCACCGCCACAACGCGGCGAGCGCGCCGACCGCCGAGTCCAGCCTGCAAAGCGCGATGATATACCGGCCAGGCGTGACAGGCACCTCGCTCGTTGGGATCTTGAAGCGCCCCACGGCCAGCGTGGGATCCGCTAGCAGCTCCTCCCGCGCCTCGACGACCAGGGGGTGCCTGGGCGTCAGGTAGTCCGTCGCCGCCGAGCGCCGCCAGCGCTCCCAGCCGAGGCGGGCGATTTCGAGGCGCAGGGCGCGATGCTTCTCGTTCTGCGCGGCGATCTGGTCCGGCTGGCCCCCGGACCAGCCATCGCGCCGTAACACCGCGCGATGCCTCGGCAGCGCGAGTACATCCGCCTTGCTCGCGGGCCACGTGAGCTCATAGGCGTGGCGGTATTTCTCATCCTGCGCGACAGAGAAGCCCACAGCGTCGAACGCTCGCAGCAGGCGCTCAGCCCTCGATACCTCCTCCTGAGCACCCGCAGGATCGACAGGCTCGAGGTCGAGCGCGCGCGACGCCGCCGCGTCGTCCTCCTCATCAGGATTCGAGCGCGCGATTGCAGCGGCTTGCTCCTGGACTGCTTGCCAGGAAATAATCCCGGCGTCGGCGCGCTCGATGAGCTTGCCGACCGTGAGATCGTCCTCGGGCGCTCCCCGGAATCCCTTTGCGAAGAGCCCGATGTTCTCATACAGATCGACGAGCGCGTGCGTCGGCATCGCTGGGTGGGTGAGCGCGTGGACCGCGACCTGCCCGTGCCGGCGCCCGAGCCTATCGAGCCGGCCGATCCACTGCTCTGCCAGCAGAGGCCGCCATGGCAGGTCGTAGAAGATCAGATCCGTCGCGAATTGCAGGTTCAGACCCGTGGCCGCGACATCCGCGGCGACGAGCGCCACCGCGCCGCCTGGACCTGCGCGCTCGAAGGCGAAGACATGGGCGAGCATCGAGCCCGCGAGCGTGCCCTTCTCGGCCAGCACGTCGATCATCGAGTCCTGGTTCTGGGTCAGTCGAGCGACGGGGCCGACGATGTCTTCGGCGTCGCCCTGCCAGAGTTGCCGCTCTCCCTCGGTCGATCGGCGGAGCCCCCCGTCCAGCAGGAGCCTCGACAGACGATCGCAAACCAGGCTCAACGTCTGCGCGTATTCGCATCGAATGACGATTTTGCGGCGACTGTCCTCGCTCCATAGGCGCGCGCATAGGTCGAGGAGCGCCTCGAGCTTCGAGTCGACGCGCGCCTCTCGGACGACCTTGAGCCGCTCCTTCACCTCGCTCGTCTTGCCTGTCTGCTCACCCGCGAGAGCATCCCAGCTCGAGCACGCGAGGCGGCGCGCGGTGCTCAGCCGGTCCTCGTCGTCGGCATCCCGGAGCGCCTCGAAGACGGCGACCTCTTCATCCCGGAGCTCAACGTGGACTCGGTGCAGGCAGCGCTCCGACAGCGCCTCGGCCTCCACGGAGCGCCGCTGCGTGCGCACGACCCGCTCGAAGAGCGTCGCTTGCCGAGCCAAGGAGCGAACGTCGCGCCTCGCATCGTTGGTCAGCTCGACGGCGAGGCCCTCCGCCTTCGCGAGCAGCACAGGCGTCGGCTCCAGGACGCCCTCCGCGATGCGCGCGTCCGCCTGCCGGATGAGATCCAGGGACTCCTCGATCCGCTTGTCCAGCTCGTGGGTGGGCGTCTTCGAGGGCACCTTGGGGTCGACGACGGAGAGCGCCCACGCGAGCTGAGTCTTCTTTCGTCGCGCGGCGCCCGTTTGTCGACCCGCCTCGCGGGGCGTCGCCGTGAGCAGCAGCACGTGCTTCGCGCGGGCCGCGAGCTTCGCGACCCTCTCCTTCTGGTCTTCGTTGAGCTCATGCGCCTCGTCGACGATGAGCAGATCCACGGGCAGAGCGTGCTTCTCGAGCTCGGCGAGGCCGTCGGGCTCGGTGAGCACGGTTCCGCGCTCGTTCTCCACGTCGAACGCCCGGAAGGCGCCGTCTGCGGCCTTGGCGAACACGGGCGGTAGATCCTCGTAGCGCCTGGCGTTCGGCGCGCGCTCGGAGCGGCGGCGCAGCTCGATGCACCACTGCGGGATGATGCTGCGGGGCGCGACGATGAGCGTCTTCAGCGACGGATCCTGCGTCGAGAGCGCCGCCCAGATCATCAACGCCTCGATGGTCTTGCCGAGGCCGACCTCGTCCGCGAGCACGTGCCTCACCGAAGGGGACGCGAGCACGTGTCGGACGACGGCGATCTGATGGGGCACGAGCGCGACGTCGAGCCAAGTCGCCCCGCCAAGGCCGTCCGCCTCGGCGCGACCTCGGTAGGCCTCGAGGGCCCAGCGTAACGCGAAGCGTGTGGGGTACTGCGGCGCCTGGAGGAAACTGCTGCGGGCTGCCAGCCGCGCCGGGCCCAGCGCGCCAGGCAGTGCTGGGACAGCGGACGGGAGGAAGCGCTCGCGGTCGACGCCGACCAAGACGCCGCGCGCGCAATGCACTTCATCTGCATTTTCGTCGCCTGGGTTCCCCCAGACTGCGCTCTCGGGAGGTCGGCCCGTGATGGCGAGGAGCCCTGGGCAGCCTGAGGCTAGGTCGAGATGTTGCGCCTGGGCGGTCACGACGTTTCCCGACGGGATGCCCGCGGCGGAGAGAGGTTCGACCCGCGCGCGATTGGCCCCGACGTCTTCGCGCAGGTGGGCCCACCGGAAGGCGGGCTGAACGCCCTCTTCGCCCGAGGGTTTGAGTTGGGCCAGGACGAGCTCAGGCATTGAGCCTCTTTCTCAGCCGCTCCATGGCCGTCGGGAGCGCGCGTGTGACCTCGAGGTAATCGAGAGGGAAAACCTCGACGGGGAGGCCTGGCCCGCTCTCGAGCACCCTCCGGAGCTCCATATCCTCGGGCGTGGTCGGGCTGAACGGGTGGCACAGGGCGGGAGCGATCCACTGGCCATCCTTCGACTCCACGACGACCGGCGGCCTGAAGTTCTCCGGAGCCCCATCGAACACCTTGTCCAGCGCCACCTTGCCCGGCGCGACCGCGCCCAGCCAGCGCGCGATGAGGTGGTAGGCCGATCGTCGCCGCGTCTCGTCCAGCATCGCCTCCCCACCGGCGCGCGCGGAGTCGAGCAGATCGAGCGCCAGGAAGCGATCGAGCGTCCCGTGCTCGTAGCTGTTCTTGAAGCTCATGAGGCAGCCATAGCAGGCGCGGTCGCAGGGGCGCTGCGGCGCCCTTCCTTCGATTCGTTCGTGTGCGAGGAGCGCGCGCGTCGCTTCCAGCAGCTCGGGGAGGCGCTCGTTGAGCTCGACGACGTACCCTGCGCCTCCAGCGAGCTGATCATAGAGGAAGACCTCGACGGCCGTGTGGCTCGGCCCGTCCTTGGTGAATCCGGGACGGTAGCCCGCGACCACCTCGCCCCCCTCGACCTCGAGCACCATCGTCGCCGCGAGCGAAAGCGCCGTGGCGAGCGACGACAGCGTCGATTGAAATGCCTGCCTCCCCGGCTTGCCGGGCTGGAGGTGCTGCGCGGGAGGCAATTCGAAGCGGAGCAGGAGGACATCGGTCTGAAAGCTCGTGCCAAGGCTGACGATCCCTGTCTGCGGCGCCTCGCACTTCACGAGGTGCCCCAGCTCGTTGGGATACGGGGCGTGGTGCGCGGGACTCACGAGGCGTGACTCCGTAGCGGGCTCGATCGCGCCACACGCATGGCAGAGTCGGAACCCCCGCTCCTTCGGGCCGCGATTTGTGATGAGCACCTCCCACCCCTCCGCGAGATACGCGCGTATCCCTGACGCCCCGGCGACCGGGCTCCATCCGTCCTTCGCTGGGCTCGGAGGCGTCAAGACGGCCCGCCCGGGCCGGGAGAACTGCGCCGCATCGGGCTCCGTGCGGGGGCGGAGCGTGACGGCGTGGGCGAACCCGGGAGGCCGTACCCATTGCATCGCGAGCGGCTGGCCGAAGGCTGCGTCTCCACAGCTCGGGCAGCTCTCGGCCGTGGGCTCCTTCTTCCCAGAGAGCGCGCCGTAGCCGCAGACCTCGCAGGCTCGGAAAAACGCCGCATCCTTGAGCGCAACGTCGAGCGCGCCTCGTATGGGCGAGTAGAGAGCCGTCGACACCCACTGTCGGCCATCGATGAACACGGTGCGCCCGGGTGCGTACTCCGAGAGCGCGAGCGACAGACTGCGCTGCGGGGCGTATCGACGCCGGTTTCGAGCGTTCTTGGGCGCATCCAAGCCGTGCGTGGCTTCAAAGACATGGAAAGCCACGAGATCGGTGGGGAACGCGTACTTGGGCAGGACGCCCTCATAGAGCAGGCGGTCGAGGAGGGAGCGCTTATCGCCAGCCTCCTCCTCGGCGTCATTATCCTCCTCGGCGACGGCCCCCGCGTCCTGCTCGACCCCTTCGGTCGACGTGGGCGAGAGCTCCGCGCGGAGCGCGCGCCTCACGGAGCTCCGGAGCCGAGACGGAAACTCCTCGAGCAGCGCCCCTCGATCGCGCACTTCCTCGGGCAACCAGCGATCGATGGCGTCCCGCAACTCTCCCACCTTCTCCTCATCTTCGAGCCACGCCTGCAGCGAGGCGAGGTTGAGGCCATTGCCTTGGTTGCTCAGCGCGAACTCACGCACCCACCCGAGGGACGCGAAGAGATTCGAACTGTCCTTCGTCGGTGTTGCCGCGGGAACCATGTCCTCCACGAAGCGCTGCAGGACGAACGCGTTCACGTGGCGCTGCGCGATCCTAGGGTTCTCGAGGTTGAGCCGCGGATCCAGCACCTCGCCCTTGATGAGCTTGCTTGGGTTCTCGAAGAAGTGCTGGTTGTGCCCGTCCTGATCTGCGTATGCGACGACAGTCGCGATGCTGCTCCCCCGACGTCCGGCGCGGCCTGCGCGCTGCTGGTAGTTTGCTCTGCCCGGGGGCATGTTGCGCAGGGCGACGGCCGACAGGTCGCCGATGTCGATGCCGACCTCCATCGTCGTCGTGCAGCTCAAGACGTCGATGGGTGAGCGCATCCCGTCGATGGACTGCGCGGTGATATCCTGAAATGCGAGCTCGTGGCGCTCGGCGCGGCTCTGGACGTCGCCGGACACGCCCGTGAGCGCAGCCGAGTGCTCGCGCGCCACGAGGGGCCTGGACTTCACGGCGGAGGAGAGGGCCGGGGCTCGATAGAATCGCTTGCGCGCCTCGAACTGGCGGCGCGCCTCGCTCCCGGGCTTCATCGCGACGACGGTCCCTGCCCCGCTGCAGTGCACGCAAGCTCCACCAGCGAAGATCGCAGCCTGCACGTGGGAGCATTGGCTACAACGACCCCAGGACGCGAGATCGTCTTCCGTGCAGGGCTCGAGGGTCACGCGGCTGGCATTGAGCTTGATGTTCTTGCCATCGTCGTCTTGGGTCTCGGCGCGGAAGGTGGTGCGCAGGACTGGGAGCCACTGCGACTCGAAGGCGGAAACCGCCGCGGCTCCGCCTGCGGCACGAATGACCGCTAGAATGCCCTTGAAGGCGCCCGACGCCGCAGCAGCGTCGAGCCAATGGTATCCAACCTCGAGGCTGTCGGCCGCGATGATGGTGCTTCCGTGGCGCTCCAGGAATATGCCGAGCCACATGGACATCAGCGACCGGGCTTGCTCCGCGTCAAATCCAGGAAGCGAGAGCTTATGCTCCTTCCACATCTTCTTCGCCGCGACCCCCGAGGGGACGACCCTCGCGAGGGCGAGGGCTTGCAGACCCGTATGCTTGTCCCGTATGACCCTTAGGAGCTGGACGCCAACCGGCGGCGGCGGTGCCTCCATGTCGTAGAGTTCCTGGAGGTACTCGTCCTCAAGGTCATTCTCGAGGGCCTCCTTCGCCTTGAGCTGCTCGCTGGCGAGGCGCGCGTCAAACTTCTCGTCGGTCGCGCGGAGGTCGACCCCGGCCGACGCCGCGCCGATGAGCAGCGCGGCGTACGCGTTCTTCAGCGTGAATGGGGGGCGCGCGTCCGCCATCACCCTGACCCCCTCGATGAGGAGCGGCCTCAAGCTATCGCGCAGCGACGCGCGGCCCATCTCCGCCGCGAGCCGCGCCGCTTTTTGCCGCCCATCCGAGAAGATAAGGACCTTCCGACCAGCGAGAGGCGTCTCCTGCTTGAGGAATGGCGGCTTGGTATGTCGCCCCGGCTGCCGAATAAGCTGCTCGTGGATGAGAGCGTAGAAGGGCTCCTGCCCCGAGGTTTGATGATCCTCGACGGGGCTCCTCCGCAAGGTCTCCTTGCCCCTCTTGATGTCGCTGTGGTCTCCGCAAACGCCACATTGGTAGAAGGTACGACCTTGCTCCTCTATCGGCTCTTTGCGGCTCGCGTCTGGCCGGTACAGAGCGACCATTCGGCGCCCACTCCCGTTTCCCCTTGGCTTCGAGGAGATGGCCCCCGTATCGCAATCGAGCTCGAAGGTCTCGATGAGCTCGTTGTCCGCACGGCCCACCTCAAGCAGCACATCCACGGGTAGAACTTCGGGGCCCTCCCCCTGGAGAGGAGCGGAAGGCCACAGAAATTCGGGCGAGAGGATGGTATCCTTGCCACACGACGCGCGCACGTACGCCGTGCCGCACGATCGGCACGTGAAGAACTCGAACACGCGGCTGCCACAGGCGTCGCACGTGTCGCGCGGCTGCCCGAAGAGCGCCCCGATCGGGCCGCCCGAGCCACCAGAGCACTTCGAATTCACGCAGGCCCACAGCCCGGGTAGACCCCGATGGAAGGAGTGGATACGGCTCGGCAAGAGGTTCGACGCTCCCGGCCGCGGGCGCGCATAAGCCGAGAGCGCGGCCAGGGCTTCCGTCGCCCAGCGAGCCTTGTCCGCGGGCGCCGAGGGAAAGAGCTCTTTAGCCAGGTCCGGAATCTGAAGCGCGCTCTTTTGCGTCAGAACGACCATACGTCGGCGCACAGGGAGATCAACCAGAGCGTCGTGTACGACCTTGGCCAGCTCCTCCTGCGAGCGTGGCGCTTCGTCGGTCTTCGCGCCGCAGGCCTCGAGCGCGACCCGAATGGCCGCGAATTGCTCCTCGACCGAGGTTTTGCCATAGAAAGCCTCGAGGTTGGCCGTCGCGAGGGCCTCAGCGAGGGCGTCCGTGCCAGGCTCGCCGGCTTTGTCCGTCGCCAGCGTCCCGTCGATCGGCTTGAAGGATGTTTTGGGTCGACCGACGAGTTGGGCCGCGAACTCCACCGCGCGCTCGGGAGACGAGAAACTCGCGCTCGTGATGGCCACGCGCAGCTGGCCGGCTCGATCCGCGCCGGCCAGGTCGAGGCGCTCGAGGAGCCGCCGGATCAGCAGCGCGACCTCCGTGCCCTGGGCGCCCCGGTAGAGGTGCGCCTCGTCGAGCACGAGGTAGAGGACCTGGTCCCGATTCCGGGCCAGCCACTCGCGCGTTTTGTCGAAGATCGGGCGCTCGAGCGGGCGCATGAGCATGTACTCGAGCATCGAGTAGTTGGTGACGAGCACGTCCGGCGGAGCGCCGTGCCGCTGCCCGCGCTCGTCGAGGTAACCGTAGAACTCGTGGCGCGCGAGGAGCTCACGGTCTTCGGGCTGCGGGTGGAGCCTGTCTGCCCATAACCTCGCGCCCGTCCCCGGCCCGCCAAACCACTTGAGCAGGTCCGGCTTGGCGGGCCATCGCCCCCGCTGCGCCAGCGCCGAGCGCAGGAGCAGGGCATCCTCATTGCCCTCGCGCGCCGGTCGCTCGACCGTCTTGATGTAGAAGTCCTCGAAGGACTGGATGCGAGAGGCGTCCCGCTCCTTGAAGTCGCGCACCCCAGCGAAGGGCGTGCGCCCGGTGTATTGACCGAACGTCGCCGGTCGTCCGGCGAGGCGCTTGAACCAGTCGGCCACGTCGTCGTCTCCGAGGAGCCTCCGGATGCGGCTGAGCTGGTCATTGACCAGCGCGTTCATCGGGTAGAGCACGATCGCTCGCACCCCCCGCTCGCGGAAGGAATCCGGGCGCTCGGCGGCTTCGATCCCGAGGCGAACCAAGATCGGGTTCGAAAAGCACTCCGTCTTGCCCGAGCCGGTGCCCGTGAACACGACGATATGCTGCCCGTCCACGATCAGCGTCCGCAGCGCCTGCCCCTGATGGATGTAGGGCGGATCGAAGATGAGCGGCTGCGGGCGCGAGGAGATACGCTGCACGAGATCACGGACAGGCTGCGGCATCCCCGCGAGCAACTCCGCGTAGCTCGGCCCCTTGGCATAGACGCGCGTCGACTCGATGAACGGCGGCTGCCGGAGCACGCCTTCCGCCTCGAGCAGCGCGCGGCGCTGCTGCAAGATGCTCGGATCGGCGATGTGGTAGACGGCCTCGACGTACTCGCGAAGCCTCTCGTGCAGAGCCTCAACCGATTCGACGAACATCCAGGCTACCTCCAGCGCGCGATATCATGACCGCGCGACCTCACAGAACATCCTTCGCTCCAGCGCATCGACGACCTTCTGGATGACGTCCTCCCCGAGCGCCGCGGCCTCGAGCGCGTCCCCCGGCGCGATCCGCTCCCCGAGGAGCAGCATCCGCGCGAGCCACATGGGCGGCGGGAAGTAGAGCCGCAGCGTCCCGGCCTCTCGACGCGCGAGGAAGCGACGCCCCCCGCTCGACCTCGCGGCGCACGCAGCCGCGAGCCGCAAGAAGCTCGATCGATCCTTGACCTCGCAGCGCGTGATCTTCCCCTCGACCAGCCGGAACAGGAAGTAGCGCGACGGAGCGAACTCTTCCTTGCTCCTCGCGGCTGCCCATCCATCGCGCTCGAGCACCTTCAGCAGGCTCCCACGGACAAAGCGCCCGACGTAGAAGCTGGGGGGCGTCAACGGCTCGAAGACGTCACAGGAAGGCAGCGCGTCGGGCTTCACCACCTCGGCCGGGGACATGCCCTGCAGGAGCTGAGGTGCCTTGACCTCGTCAGGGAGCTGCGCCCAGGAGTCGAAGTCGACCGGCGCGATCTGGAAGAAGCGCAGCTCGTTCTCGACCTCATCCACCCGCGCACCCGCGTCGATCGCGCGTAGCCGTCCCGCGCAACGGACCATCTCGAGCAGGCGTTTGGGGAGCGCGTCCTCGGCGCGCCCGAGGAGCACGAGCCGACCTCGCGGCCCCCCGATGCGAAGGACGCACGCGGAGGACGCCTGGATACGAAGCTGGGCGCGATCGCCTTCGCGCCGCTCCACGAGGTCACCGAGATCGACGAGGGCTTGGATCTCGTTGTCGACGAGATCCGCGGCGGCGCTCAGATTGTGTAGCACCGGCGCGATCAGATCACGCACCTCCGCGAGCAGGTGGTGCCGCAGCGGCGCGCGCCGGTACGCGACGACGCGGCGGATCATCGCGCAGGCGAGCGACGAGTCATCGACACCGCTGGCACCCGCTGCCTCCTCCACCGCCCGGCGGAGTTGGTCGCTCGGCCATGTCGCCTCGCTGGGATGCGATGCGGGTCCTTCCTCCCGAGGAGCCGTGGCGCAAGCTGCAGACGATGGCGCGGGCTCTTCAGCGCGCTCTTCCGGTGCAGCGATCGCAGGCTCGTCGGGCACCTGCACCGAGACGCCTGCGGGCGCGATGACGCGAACCTGCGCCGGGATGCCGTCTTCATCGCGCACGGCAGCCTCGGTAACCTGCCACGACGCGCACGCGTCCGGCGGCAGCAGCCACCACTCCGCGCGTGCCTGCACGGAAGCGCCGTTCGTCATACGCCACTCGAGCGCATGGAGGACGGCCTCGAAGGTCCGCGCGCAGCGTTGTCGGGCTGCTTCCATCCATGCGACGTGCAACAGCGTCGTCCGTGCGACCCGCGGAGCCGTGGGGGCAAACGCGGCCTCGACCTTCGCAGCCAGGCGCAACGCCGTCTCACCGTCCCCGAGATTGAGCTGGTTCGGAAGGACGAACGGTGAGGCTACGACCGCGCGGATCTGCTTCACGTCCGCGGATTCGTCGTCTGCCTCGATGATCAAGACGGCCACGCGATCCGCGCCGACGTTGACGCTCGTCGCGCTCTCCAACCAGCGCCTGCCTTCCGGCGTGTCGAGGCTCAACACCAGCGTTGGCGAGGCCCGACGGTCTGCCTCATCCGCTCCCAGCAGGTTGAGGGCGCGCGAGACATCGCTCGTGGACACGCCGCGTCCCATCACGCCGCGCGCCGCGTAGAAGCGCAGGGACATGTTCTCGAGAGCGGCCTGCACTTCAGCGCCGGATGATGACGACGCCCGCGTGTCCCGGTTCTTTTCCGCGGCGCAGAAGACCCCGACGATCTGCCCGTCGACCTGCGCGTGCTTCAGCAGCGCCCACCCAGGCGGGATGCTCTCCGGCCAGACCCGCGAGGCGACAACCGCGACTCGCGCGCATGCAGACGCCAGCGAGAGCGAGGGCCGCTGCCACGCGCGATGCTGCGCCTCCAGGCCCAGTGCTTCGATGATACGGGCGTACGCTGTTGTAGCATTGCTACCTACCACGCCATACCACTCGACCATCCCGCCTCGCCCCGCCATGTAGGCGACGCGCAGTCCTGCGCCGGTACGATCCGGGTTTGCCCGTCGACCCAGCGGGCATCGCAGCCCCGCGACGAGCAGGTCCGCAGGGCCAATCTCTTCGATGGCGCGGCAGGTGGGATCGAGCGTGACCGCGAGGCCATCAACGCGCCCTTCCAACAGCGCGGCGCGGGTGCGTGCCGACACCTCGTCGATGGCGGGAACATGGGCCGCCATCTCATATACGTTCGGCGAGCGTGCGAAGCGCACGTCGATCCGCATCGCAAGACCTGTACTTCCAAGCATCCGCAGCCGCTCCTCGGCGGCGTCCACGAGCGCGTTGATGGCCGCCACCCCATCGACCACGTCGAGCAAAGTGACCGAAGCCACTGCGATGCTTGTCAAAGCGGACGTGTCTGGCCACAGGGCGTCTACCCCTTCGCGGATGCCTCCGACCAGCGCCGAAGAGGACGCGTTGATCCTGGCGTCGTATCCGAAAAACCCTGGCCGCCCGTCGGGGTAGAGCATTTGCTCCGCCCCGTGCCACACAGCGAGGCGGTGAGGGACATCGCCGACGTCGACACCTAGTTCCAGCGCAGCAAGCGCGCGGACAAACCTCAGCGGGTGGAGGGCGAGCAAGCGCGCGCGGCGCACGCGTCCCTCGACGAACCAGTACGCGAGGTCGAGGTTCACCAGCGCGGGGGGGACGCTGGGGACCGAGGACGTCGCAAATGCAGACGTGGCCTCGAGCAACGATGTATAAGCAGCGACGTACTCGGCCGATGCAGACGGGTTCTGAGCGACAAACTCTTCGAGGTTCGACTCGAGCGTGCGCAGCGCGGCGCTGCGCGGCCCTGCCAGGTCGAGCAGCGAGCGGCGTTTCTCCAGGAAGAACCCAGCGGCGGCGCTCACCGCCTCGGGGCAGGTTTGTCGCCACGCGTCGTCGAGGGGACGGCTGTACTCGATCTGCACTCCCGGCAGAGGGATGTACGCGTCGAGGAGTGTCGCGCTGGAGACGCGGAATCCGCCCCCCTGTTCGAGGTGCTGCTCGATGGAGATCGCCTGTTCGAGTGCGAGATGCAGGCCGAGCGGAGGGGCGTTCATCTTGCGCTCAGGCTCGCTCCAGGGCTCGGCGGGCGCTCCGAGCGACGCCGCGTCGAGGGGTTGTACAGGCAGAAAATAAGATCCGGAGCCGGTCGTCTAGACAGCCCTTTGTCCTGGGGGCAGGCGCCACATCGCGACCAGGCGTTTCGTTGGACGGCACGGCTGTTCGGCGGGGTGCCCCGCGGAGGGCCCGGCCTGGGCTGCGCGTGAGGTCGGTACAGTTCGTTGCGCCCATCCGGAGACCTCACCTCAACGCTTTCCCGATCCGTCCCCGCCGAGCTACCATCGCAGCCTCCTGCGTGACCAGAGGGTCGCGTGTTCCAGATAACGCTGGCAAGAGCGTCCACAACGGTACTCTGGTCACCAAGAAATGTACGGCAACGCATGGCGCTAGCTAACGAAGCGGAAAAGATAACGTTTTCGAGGCGTTCGGCGCACGTCCCGATCCACATCAAGAGCCCCCGTCTGGTGGGTTCTGTGATTTCGCTTGCGCAAGCCCTCGAACGAGGGGATCGCGAGGCGGTCGCAGTCTGGGAGGACTCGCTGGACCGCGTGCCCGCGATCCACGAGGTGCTGCACTCCGAGAGCACGCCGACCGTGTCTCCCACGCTGCGGGCCAAGGCCCTCGGCTCCGTCCTCATCGATCTGGCGCAGAGCGGCTGGTCGGTGTCCGTCGAGTACCGCCAGGTGTTCGTCGTGGCGCCGGAGTGGAGCGCAGGCGCTGGCCACCTCTCCCCGGAGCAGGTGCGCGCGGAGAAGGCGCGCGCGCGCGAGGCCATGGCCGCGCGCGTGCAGGAGGAGATCGAGTC
>JANMGF010000931.1:0-3417 GCA_031374535.1 Polyangium sp. (in: bacteria) | reverse complement strand
CGCGAGCACGCGCCCCTCGGGCGACCGCACCCGCGCGCCCACGAGCACCGACCGCTCGCCGAGATCGAGCCGCACGATCTCCACGACGACGTCGTCGCCAAAACGCATCGGCCCCAGATAATCCGCCTCCGCATGCCCGAGCGGCATGCCCCACTTGCCCTCGCGCAGCACGGCCGCGAGGTCCACGCCGACGCGCCGCAAAAAACCCAGGAACGCATCGTGGAAGTACTCGAGCACGCGCGCGAAAAAGATGATCCCCGCCGCGTCGACGTCCTGGAAACGGACGGGCCGTGGTTCGGCGTGGAGCACGGTGGTGGCGTGAACGAGCTCGTCGGGCGAGAGGCGGGGTCTGTCGGACATGGCTTGGAAGCGTACCCCAAGCGCGTGAACCCACGTAGCGGCGGCGCCGAGGTGGCCCTGGGATCCAGCTGCTCTCGATGCAGCCGCTCATCACGCTCTACAACCTCTCCGAGGAGGCGTGGAACGACCCGGCCCGCGCGCATTTGCGCGGGGCGTTACGCCTGCTCGACTACATCCGCTTCCTGACCGCCGGCACCGACGAGTGCCGCGCCTGGCCGATCCGCCGCGGCACGAACGCCAAACGCGCCGCCGGCAAGGTGCACTCGGACCTCGAACGAGGCTTCATCCGCGCCGAGATCTACCGACCCGAGGACCTCGAGGTCGCCCGCACCGAAGCGGCGTTGAAGGCCCAGGGCAAGATGCGGCTCGAAGGCAAGGAGTACATCGTCAAGGATGGCGACGTCGTGCACTTCCGAGCGGGGACCTGATCGTCCCTCAAGCCACCGCCACCGTCTCCGCCGGCTTGTCCTTCGCCTTCGCGTTCTCGTTGACGCGCACGCTCACGATCCTCGACACGCCCGGCTCCTGCATCGTCACGCCGTAAAGCACGTCGACGGACTGCATCGTGCGCTTGATGTGCGTGATCAGGATGAACTGCGAGTTGTCCGTCATCGAGCGGATCGCCTCGTTGTAACGAGCCACGTTCGCCTCGTCGAGAGGCGCGTCGACCTCGTCGAGCACGCAGAACGGCGAGGGCTTGAACTGGAAGATCGCGAAGATGAGGCTCACCGCGGTGAGTGCCTTCTCGCCGCCGCTCATGAGCTCGATGTTGCCGAGCTTCTTGCCCGGCGGCTGCGCGAGGATCTCGATGCCCGTATCGAGCATGTCTTCCGGGTTCGTCAGCCGAAGCTCCGCCGCGCCGCCGCGGAACATCTTCGGAAACAGCACCTTGAAGCGCGCGTTGATCGCCTCGAACGTCGTCTTGAAGAGCTTCTTGCACTCGCGGTTCATCTGCGCGATCGCCTTCTCCAGATCGGCGAGCGCGTTGTCGAGGTCGTCCTTCTGCTGCGCGTAATACTTGTGCCGCTCCTCGGCCTCCGCGTACTCGCGCATCGCGTCGAGGTTCACCGGCCCCATACGATCCAATAACTCGCCGAGCTCCTGGATACGCGACCTGTGTTGCGCGTCGACCGGCGGGCGCTTGTGGTAGTCGCCCACCACCGTCGGCAACAAGAGCCCGCGGAATTTTTCGCGTACGCCCTCGATGAGGTGGTTTTCCTCGATGTCGAGCCGCGCGAGGGCCATCTCGTGGTGCCGGAGCTTCTCCGTCGCGTCCGTGAGATCCTGCCGGAGGCCCTTCAGATCGGCCTCCTTCGCCGCGAGGATCTGCCGCGTCTCGTCGAGCCTGCGTTTCGCGTCCTCGAACGCCGCGTGCGCCGCGTGCGCCCGCCGCACCGCGTCGTCGAGTTTTTCACGCGACAACATCATCGTGGCCGCCGCGATCCCGGCTCCCTCCGCGCAGTCCGTCCGCTCGCCGTCGAGCCGCGCGATCCGCCCCGCGAGCTCGTCCACCGAACGCGCGAGCCGCTCCACCGTCGATCGCGCCGCCGTCGCCCGCTCCCTCGCCCGCGCGAGGCGCACCTTGCGTTCGGTCACCACCGACTGCTGCGCGAGCACGCGTTCCCGCCACTCCGCCGCGAGATCCTCGCTCGTCGAGAGCCTCCCGGAGACCTCCTCGCGGAGCCGCCGCCCTTCCTCGAGTTTTTCGCGCGCCTCTTCCTGCTCGCCGCCCGCGTTCTCCAGCGCGCAAACGATCTCCTCGAGATCCCGCTGCACCGCCGAAACCCGCTTCTGCGACCCTGCGATCTGCTCCTCGGCGCGACGCAGATCCTTCTCCGCCGTCACGAGCGCGATCTCGCTGCCGTGCGCCTCGCTCCGCGCCTTGTCCACGGCCGCCGAGAGCTCGGCGATCCGCTGCCGCTCCGCCGATTGCGTCTCGAGCAGCCCCGTCACCTGATCGCCGAGCTTGCCGACGATCTCGTGGAGCTCGCGGATCTCGCGCTTCTGCTCCAGCATGCCCGCCGCGACCGCGTCCCCCGCGCCGCCGCTCACGGTTCCATCGGGACGAACCACCGTCCCGTCGAGCGAGACGAGCGTCACCGCCGCGCCCTTGGCCGCGAGCCCGATCGCCGCCTCGGCCGAGCGCACGACGACCGCATCACCCACGAGCGCCCGCACGAGAGGCTCGTCCTCCGGGGCGAACCGCAGCGCTTCGAAGAGCGGCCCCACGACGTCTTCGCCCGACGGCAACGCCGAAGCCCCGCCCGCCACGTACCGCGGCCTCGCCGGCACGAGCGTCGCGCGCCCTTGCTTCTTCGACGCAAGCTCCCCGAGAAGCGCCGACGCGCGCTCGGTGTTCGTCACGACGATCGCCTGGAGCTTGTCCCCGAGGAGCGCGGCGAACGCCGGCAAGAGCTCCGAAGGCGCCTCGATCCGATCGGCCACGAGGCCCACGATCGAAGGATCCTTCGTCTTCAGCAGGCTCTTCGGCCCGGCGCCCACACCTTCGAGCCGCGCCTGGATCTCCTCGAGCGCCCGGAGCCGACTTCGCTTCTGGTTGTGCTCGTTCTTGGCCTGCTCGACCTTGCGATCACTCGCGACCGCCTGCTCGCGCAGCGCCTTCGCCTCGGCTTCGAGCGTCGTCCTTTGCTCGGCCGACATCCGCTTCTGCGCGGCCATCTCGGCGACGTCCGCGGCGAGCCCCACGCGTCTCTTTTCGAGCTCTTCCAGCTCGTACACGAGCCGCCCGTGCTCGTCGTCGAGTTTTTCCCGGCGCACCATCATGTCCGAGAAACGCCGCTCGTAGCCCGTCAGCGTCGCCTCGGCCGCCGCGACCTTCGCCGCTGCCTCCGCCGCCTGCTTGCGCAAGCGTGACGCCTCCTGCTCGGCCTCTTTCTCGCCCGATCGCACCTCTTCGAGCCGCTCGTGTTCTTCGAGGGCCTCGCGGTTCTCGCGTTGCTCCTCGGCCTGCACGTTCTCGAGCTGCCGTTCGAGCTCCGCGCGCTCGCCCCGCAGCTCCTCGATCGTCTTCTCGAGATCGAGCTGCTCGATCGACGC
>JANMGF010000926.1:0-4615 GCA_031374535.1 Polyangium sp. (in: bacteria) | reverse complement strand
TTCGTCGATGCGGCGGCCGACAGCATGAGGCAATCGGTGGTGCGTCTGAAGAAGGCGCGCGGAGCGTTCGCGCAGCGCGTCGTGGTGATCGCCGACGGGCTCGAAAAGATCCGGCCGCGACGGGAGGAGGATCGGGAAGTGGTCGCGTCGAGCATCGAGCTCTTATTCTCGACGCACGCGCGCCTTCTGCGGCTGCCTTGCCACGTCATTTACACGTTTCCGCTCTGGCTTCGCTACCGGCGGGCGGATCTCGGCGCGGCCTACGACAACGAGCCGCTCGTGCTCCCCATGGTGAAGGTCACGGCGCAGGATAGAAGCCCCGTCGAGGAAGGCATCCGCTGCTTGACCGACCTCGTCGGCAAGCGGGTCGATCTCGACGCGGTCTTTGGTTCGGATCGTTCGTCGACGTTGCGGCCCATGATCCTGGCTTCGGGCGGGTATCCGCGGGATCTCCTGCGGCTCGTGCGGAACCTGCTCACCGCGGGGCGCGGTTTTCCGTCGAAGCCGGAGGACACGGCGAGGATTGTCGATCGGCTCGCGCAGGATTACGCGATGGCGCTGTATGGTGAGGAGCTCGACGTGCTGGTGTCGGTGGCCGAGACGCACGCCGTCCCTCTGGAAGACCAGGAGCACCTGGCTCGGTTCGTGCGGCTGCTGGATCGCTGGCTCGTGCTGGCGTACAGGAACGGGAAGGAATGGTACGATCTGCACCCGATGGCCCGGCGGGATCCGAGGGTCGCGGCGCGCCTGACGAAGGTGTAGCCGACGTGGCCACGGATCCCGAGGCCACGCGCCCGACGGGCGAGCGTGGCGGGGTGCCTCCGTTCGTCGTCCCTTATCTCGCGTATTTCCGGGAGCTACACGCGTCGCTGTTGCTGCACGAGGGGTTCGTTCTCGTCCCCGTCGAGGTCCCTTCGATGGAGATCGGGCGGGCGCTCTGCACGTGGCTCGAGCAGGAGGGCGCGCGCGTCCGGGTGATTCTGCCGGAGCCCGGACAATGGCGCGCGCTCGGGCCGAGCTTGTCCTCGCAGTCGATGGACGCGACGGATTTCGTGGCGGTGCTCGGTCCAAGGGAGACGACGGAGGAGGTCGCCGCAGGGTTGAATCTCTTGAACCTCCAGCGCGATACGCTGGCGGCGCACCTCGGACGACCGATGATCTGGTGTGGGCTGCGATCGTTTCTGAATGCGACGTGGCGAGAAGCGCCCGACTTCTGGTCGATCCGGGACATCACCCTCCGCATTCCGGTCCTCACGACGTCCGACACGTCCCACGTCCCGGGCGGCGGCCCCTGGATGGAGCCGACGCCCGAGCCCGAGACCATCGCGGAGCTCGTGGAAGATGCGCGTCGCGTGAAAGACGATCGGAACCTCGCGCGGCTGCTCCTCGGCCTCGCGCGTTCGCTCCTCGCGCGTGGAAGGCCCGACGAAGCGGAACGCCCATTCGAGGAGGCCGACGCTCTCATCACGAGCCTCTCGTCGTTTCGTGGAACGCACGAAGACGCGCTCCTCGAGGAGACGCGTGGGGACCTTGCGTGGCCCATGCGCGGCGTAGAGGCCGCGGAGGAGGCCTACGGGCGGGCGTTTGCGGCCTATGACGTGCTGGGCGACGGGCTCGGGCGGGCCCGCTTGCTGGGCAAGCTCGGGCGCTGTGCGTTTTACCGGCGTGAGCTCGACGCCGCGGCGGAGATGTACGAGCGCGCCCTCGCGGAGGTTTCGCGTCTTGGCGACCTCGCGACGACCGCGCAGCTCCTCCTTTTGCGCGGGCGTGTTCGTTTCTATCGGACCGATTACGACGCGGCCATGCGTGATTATGAAGAGGCGGCATCGCTCTTCGTCTCGATGCAAGACCGCCTGGGCGAGGCCGAGGTGCGAAAGGCGATCGGGGAGGTACGGCTTCGCTGGGGAGATCTCGCGGGAGCGTCGAAAGACTATGACGCCGCCCTCGCACTTTACGAGGAGCGTAAAGACGCGCTGGGTCGAGCGACCGTCCTGCTTGGCCGAGCGCACGTGCGTTTTCAGCGGGGCGACATCGAAGGCGCGGCGGCGGACTGCGCGGAGGCGCTCGCGCTTTTTCGCGCCGTGAACGACAGGCAGGGCGAGGCGTACATCCGGCAGATGCAAGGCAAGCTCCGGCGCGGCCGCGGCGACCTCGACGGCGCGGCCGCGGAGCTCGACGAAGCGCTCGCGCTTTTCGAGCGTATCCAGCAGCGTTATGGGCAAGCCGGCGTGTGGAAGGATCGAGGCGACCTCGATGTGGCGCGCGAAAAGCCCGACGCCGCGCTCGTCGCCTACGCCGAGGCGCTCGGCATTTACGAATCCATCGCAGACCTCCGCGGCGCATCGAGCGTGCTCGCCCGGATGGCCGAGGCCCATCTTCGGCTCGGCCAGAGGGCCGATGCCCGCGCCCTCGCCGAGCGCTGCATCCCCCTCGCCGAGCGCTCGCAGAATGAGTACGCGATCCGCATAGCAACGTCTGTCCTGAAAGCCACGGCGTCCCCCACTTGACCCACGGCGGCCTTTCAAAGCCCCCGAAGCTCCCGCAGAAAGACGCCCCCCTGCCCGGGCCCCGCGTGCGTGAAGAAGAGCCGCCCCCGATGGAAGTCGCCTCCCTCGGCGATCCATTCGGCCGCGTGCGCGGAAAGCCGCCCGATCGGCTCTTTCGGGAAGGAAAACGGCGAACGCGAGCGATACAAGAATGTCGCATCCCAGGCCGTGGGATAACTCGTCACCGTCAGGTAAAACCACCCGTCCCGCTCGAACACGAACGGAGATTCGGTATGGCCACTGTCGTGCCGTATCGTGTCCTCCCCGAGCGTCAAGGCCATCTCCGGCTCGCTCCAGGTCGCGAGGTCGAGCGACGTGCGATACGCGACGCCACTCGCGCGGAGACCCTTCGAAACGCATCGCGTATAATAGGCGACCCAGAGGTCTGCGAATCGAAGGAGCATGGGGTCGCGGGCGACGCAGATGTCCTCGAACAAAGTTCCCGGGGCGCGGGTGAAGGTCGACCCATCCTTGGAGCGCGCGAGACGGAAACGGGCGCGGTCCGGATCCGGCGAACCGACGTGATACATCATGACCAGGCTGCCGTCGTGATCACGCGCGAGGTGCGGGGCCCAGATCCAGGGCTCGTCGTCCCGGGCAAGCAGGGCCAGAGGCTCCGGCGTTCTGTGGAATTGCGGCGAGGAGGCCTCGTACCAATGCACCGGGCCCGGTGAAGGCGCGGTGGCGCGGACAAAAACGCGCTCGTCTTTGGCCTCGTAGGGTTCGCGGTGGAAGATACCCGTGAGGAGCCATCGATCCGCGTCGAGCTCGATCAAGCTGTGGTCGTTGACGTAATGTGGGCCCTCGGGCAGGGCCTTCGTATCGAAGATCTTCACGGGCGGGCCCTGCACGAGGTCGGGGACGCCGGGCCCCGCGAAAAATCGGAGGTGGTAACGGCTCTCGTAGAAGGGCGCGGGGGATTGTGTCGCGTCAATCTCGAGGACGAGGCTTTTTCCATGCATGCACGCCCCGGGGGGAAGCTCGATGTAAAGCGCGTCCTCCGCGAGCGCGCGGTTCGGGTTATGCTGGGAGGCGAAGAACCGGCCGACCTCGCGTCCGTCGAGCCGCACGCGTGCCTCCTGGGGCGCCTGCGATTGCGCGTACGTGCGGACGACGAAAAACGCACGTGTGTCGTCGGAGGGGCAGCGGACCGAAAATCGGGTGATGCCGCGGCGCTTTCGGATCGGGAAAAAGCGCGGGGGCTCCGAGCGCTCGGCGTCCACGGCCGAACGAAACCTACGCATGGCCCGGAGCGGGACCTCCTCTTCGCCCATCCCACGAAGGCTCGAAAATACGTACGCGAGACCAAGCGAACGCACGCGTAGCGGGGTATAAGCGCCCGTGGGCCCTATCTCGAAGCCGAAGCGCATTCCGGAGCGGCTCACGATGGGGTCGGGCACGTGCAGGCGGTACAGGGATTGATCGAACCGTGCGTGTTTCCATTCGTCCTCCGGATCACGGACGAGGAAACGGAGCTGGCCGCTCAGGGGGTTCGCGTGTGTGCCGAGGAAATAGAAGCCGCCATTGAAGTAGTCCTCGGTGCCCGTCCCGAGCTGCACGGGATGCCGCATTCCGTCGGTCCGGATCATCTCGTCGCCCTCCAGGTAAAGCCGGTCGCCGGGCCTGCCGTCGTCGAGGTTTTCGACGAGACCCACGAAATGAAGGGGCTCGTCACGCTCGAAGAGCGGCAGGGTGGTCTCGCGCCCGGGGGCGGATTGATCGCGGTATTGCGCGACGAGCCGCACACCCGGTCGGGCGTCCGCGAGATTTGTGGCAGTCCTGATGGTTTGGATGGGCGTTCCGGGCGTCGCCTCGAGCCGGAGCGCCTCGCCCTCGGCGAGCGGGATCGGGAGCCGCGTAGCGAGCTTTCCCGTGGAATTCGATCCCGGCGCCCACGCGGCGTGGAGCGCGCTTCGGAACGTCGTCCACCCGCCGTCGCTGGCCGTGGTTTGGCTGGCGAGGCCAAAAAAGAAGGACGCCGGCACCGGGGGCTCGTCTCCGATTCGCACCCGGAGGGCGTCGAGCCCATGTGGGAGGTCCCCGAGATCCCGGAGTTCAACGATCCGGAG
>JANMGF010000924.1:0-9287 GCA_031374535.1 Polyangium sp. (in: bacteria) | reverse complement strand
CCTCGCTCGACCAGCGCGCGAAGGAGACCAGGCTTCTTCGCGGCGTCCCGCGGCAGGAGCAGGCCCGCGTAGAACGTGGGCAACTTCGCCGCGAGTTTTTCGGTGACATCGACGGGCGCCGCCTTCGGCAGGGGCGGCACGAAAAGCCCGTCGAGCGCGTCGATGCGCCGCCCGCCGTAGAGGCGCGAGAGCAGCCCGCGCGCGCGTTCGATCCGCGCATCGCGGAGGACCCCCACGAGCGCGAGATCACGCATGCCGACGAGCGCCGCGTCACGACCCCGATCCTTGCGCGGGTCGAGGGATTGATCGAGCTCGGCGTAGTAGATGTTCCGGGCCTCGGGATCCCCCGCGAGCTCGGGAGGAAGGGGCACGGCACGGACGGCCTCGACGAGGCGTAGATCAGCCATGCCCGCCTCGATGGCGGCGACGCCACGCGCGTAGTACCGAAAAAGCACGCCTTCGTTCGAGAGCGTTTGAATGGCCGCCGCCTGCTCGGCGACCCAGTCCTTCATGGGCCCTCCAATGAACGCGAGCAAACGAGCCTTGTCGTAAGGCGGCGCGATCTTGGGCGGCGCGGTCCCTGCGCGGGACAGGCGAGCGGCCGTGGCGAGCCCTCGCATCGTCGTGTAGACGGCGCCGTCGATGCCCTTCGGGGGCGCGGCGATCGTCGGCTCGAGGATCGCGTCCGCGCACGCGATGGGCGCAAGCTCGGCGCGGAGAGCGCGCGCCACACCCGCTGGCAGGCCCGCGCACGACTCGAGGGCCGCGAGCGCCGCATCCCGAATGTCTGCGTTTCCTTCGGAGAGCGCCTTGTCGAGGGCCTCGAGCGCCGGGGCCTGCTCGGCGCACGCGGGCGCGGCTCTGGGCTTTCGTTTGGCGAAGACCTCACAGGTCTTGGGCGCCGCGGGCAGGCCCTTCGGCGCTGGCCCGAGGGGCGTGATCACGAGGTCGAACTTGGGCTCCGTGAGGTTTTCTTCCTCGCGGTAGGGTGCCTTGTCGCCGCCGGGCTTGGTTTGTTTGTCGTCGGGCTTGGCCTTGGGATCGGTGCCCGCCGCCTTCGGGTCCGGCGGAGGCGTCGTCGCCTTTGCGTCGGGGGATTCGGTGCCGGTGCCTGCGTTCGCGGGCGTCTGGGGGCCGGTGGTGGGGGATGCGGCGCTGGCGGTGCATCCGGCCATGGCGACAAGGAGGAGAAACAGAGGAACGGGGGTTCGGGGGCGTAACGCGGCTTGTCCGCGTGTAGCCCCCGAGCGTTGAAAGAACCTTCGCATGGGGTCTCGCTCTCGTTGTGCCTGGCTTAGGCTGGTCTCGGGAGCGCGACAACAGCTTGCTGCTTGGAGTTCCCGGAAGGCTTGGGCGTGTGGCGCGAGGCCGGCCTGGATCCTGGGGAAGGCGCGGGCGCGGGAATTTGCTACAAGGGCTCGATGCAGCGCCGAACACCGAGGAGGGCCGCCGTCGGGGTCGTGTCCCTCGCCTTGCTCGCCGTGCCGATGGGCCTCTTCGTGGCCCAGGTAAAGGCCGACGTGCCCCCTGCCGCCGCGCCTGCCGCGGCCCCGGGCGTGCGCGTCTCGTTGCCCTTCGAGAAGTACGTCCTTCCGAACGGCCTCGAAGTCCTCCTCCACGAGGACCACCGCACGCCCGTCGTCGCGGTGAACGTCTGGTACCACGTGGGATCAAAGGACGAGGGGCCGGGGAAAAATGGATTCGCGCACCTCTTCGAGCACGTGATGTTCCAGGGCTCGCGCAACGTCGGCGAGGACCAGTTCTTCCGGTACCTCGAGCGCGCCGGCGCGAGCGACAGGAACGGCACGACGAGCACGGACCGGACGAACTACTTCGAGACCGTTCCTTCGGGCGAGCTCGGGACGGTGCTTTGGCTGGAGAGCGACCGCATGGGGTACCTCCTCGACCACGCCAACGAGGAGACGTTCAAGAGCCAGCGTGAGGTCGTGAAGAACGAGCGCCGGCAGAACTACGAGAACGCGCCGTACGGCCTCGTGCGGCAGTTCGTGCGCGCGACGCTCTACCCCCCGACGCACCCTTACCACCGGCTCACGATCGGCACGCCCCAGGATCTCGACGGCGCGACGTTCGAGGACGTTCGCGCGTTCTTCAAGCGGTACTACGTGCCGAACAACGCAACGCTCGTGATCGCCGGCGATTTCCAGCCCGCGAAGGCGAAGGAGCTCGTCACGAAATACTTCGCCGGTTTGCCGCGCGGCGCCGACGCCAAGCCCGTACGCGGGCCCGTGCCTTCGCCGCTCGCGAAGGAGACCCGGCTCGTGGTCGAGGCGGGCGTCACGTTGCCCCGGGTGGTGATTTCCTGGACCACGGCGCCGCATTTCGCGCCCGGCGACGCGGAGCTCGACATGGTCTCCGACGTGCTCGCGAGCGGGAAATCGAGCCGCCTGTACAAGCGGCTCGTCTACGACATGCAGATCGCCCAGAGCGTGTCGGCGACGCAGGAGTCCGCGGAGCTCTCCAGCGTCTTCGAGATCACGGTGACCTTGCAGAAAGACAAAAACCTCGACGAGGTGTTCAAGGTCGTCGACGAGGAGCTCGACAAACTGCGCGCCACGCCGCCCTCCGCCGCGGAGGTCGATCGGGCGAGGACGCACGCGATCTCGTCGCTCGTCTTCGGCGCCGAGCGCGTCACGGGGCGCGCCGATCGTTTGAACATGTACAATCAAGTGACGGGAGACCCCGGGTTTTCCGAGAAAGACCTGGCCCGGTACGAGAAGATTTCGGCGGGCGACGTCAGCCGGGCGCTCGTGACATTCCTGCCGAAGGACAAACGGGTCGTGACGTTCGTGAGGCCGGTGGCGGACGCGCCGCGTGCCGGTCGCCTCGTGGGAGGGATGCCGTGAAGAAGCTCGCTCGTTCCTCGACATTCGTGGCCTTGATGGCCCTCTCGTTCGCGGCGTGCACGACCCCCGAGCCCGTGGTCCCGCCGCCGCCCGATCCGCCGCCGGATCCCACGGCCGCTGCCCTGACGCCGAAGGCCGCCGCGGCGCCTCCGCCCGAGGATCCCGCCTTCCGCAAGAGCCCGCCGCCGCCCGCGGTCGACATGCCGTTCCTCGCGCCGAAGATCGAGGAAGCGCGCCTCGCGAATGGGCTGCGCGTCTTGCTCGTCACGCGTCGCGAGATGCCCATCGTCGCGGTGAACATCGTCGTGAACCGCGGCGGAGAGCAGCAGCCGGCCCCGGGGCTCACGAGCACCATGGCGTCGATGTTGCTCGCCGGCACGAAGACCCGATCGGCCATCAAGCTCTCCGAGGATCTCGGCGCGCTCGGCGCGAGTTACGGGGCCTTTGGCGATCACGACGGCGTGGGCGTGACGGGGCAATCGCTCCGCGACAAGGCGCCCGAGATGCTCGCGATCCTCGCCGACGTCATGCTGAACCCGGCCTTCGATGCGGCCGAGCTCGAGCGCGAGCGGACGCGAAGGCTCACGTCCATCGCGCAGCAGGCCGATCTGCCGGGTGTGCTCCTCCAGAATGCGGTGCTCGAGAGGTTTTACCCGGCGGGGCACGCGTACCGGGATCCGCTCATCGGCACCGAGGCGTCCGTCAAGGCGATGAAGCCCGGGGATCTCGCGCGCCTTTCGGAGGCGCTGCTCCGGCCCGAGCACGCGACGGTCACGATCGCGGGGGATATCGACAAGGCCGCGGCGCTCGCGCTCGTCGAGAAGAGCTTCGGCGCGTGGAAGGGCAAGGCGACCGAGGCGAAGACGCCGAAGGATCCGGCGCCGGTGGGCAAGGGCGAAAAACGCGTGTTCCTCGTGGATCGTCCGGGCGCCACGCAATCGTACGTGTCCGTAGGGCTCGTCGGCGTGCCCCGGAAGAGCCCGGACTTCGACGCGATCATGGTGATGAACACCCTGCTCGGCGGGCAATTCACGAGCCGGCTCAACCTGAACCTGCGTGAGAAACACGCGTACACCTACGGCGCGCGGAGCTCGTTCGACATGCGCCATGGCGCGGGGCCCTTCACCGCGGGCGGGGCGATCATGACGCCCGCGACGGCGCCGGCCGTGAAGGAGATCTTCGCCGAGATCGAGCGGCTGCGGAAGGAGCCCGTGTCCGAAGGGGATCTCGCCGATGCCAAGGCGAACCTCATCCGGCAGCTGCCCGCGCGCTTCGAGACGGCCGGGGAGACGGCGGGCACGCTCGCGTCCCTCGCGATCCAGGGGCTCCCGCTCGACGAGCTGGCCACGCGTCCCTCGCGGATCACGAAGATCACGGCCGAGGACGTGAAACGCGTGGCCGAGAAGTACCTGCGGCCCGAGCTGATGCGGGTGATCGTGGTCGGGGACGCGTCGGTCGTGGAGAAGGACCTCGCGGGGCTCGATCTGGGCGGCGTCGAGGTGCGAAAGGCGCCGAAGAAGGAGACGAAACCGGAGCCGAAGAAGGAAGCGGGCAAGGGCGCGGCGGTAGGCCCGACGGGGCGTCCGAAGGTCCAGCTCGGGCGCTGATCGTGACGAACCCGGTGCTTTGCCGCCGGCGTTCTGGCATCATCACTCTCCCCGTGAGCACCCTTCTTCGATTCTTCTCGGCCGTTTTCCTCCTCGTCTCCCTCGGCGCCTGCGCGGGCCCGAGCGCGGGCGGCCCTGCAAAGGTCGCGACCGATCGAGCAGTCGTTCCGCCTGGGCCCTGCGGCCTGCGGCCTTCGTGTGACACGCCCTTCCCGGCGGTTTCGAGGCGGGGCTTCCAGCACGGTGGCTCGATGCTGCTCGCGAAGGCCGCGGACGCGCGGCACCGGGGGCGTGATCTTTTCCTGCTCCCCGGAACGCCGCAATGGGTGCTCGGGAAATTCGCGTATGGGCCCGCGGACAAGGATCTCACGGACGAGGACGTCGACGTGTATCTGCTCCGTGGCTGCGGGGCGTCGTGGGAGAAGGTCGGGACGTATCGCACGACCGAAGAGGCAGGCTCGCACCCCGAGGTGCTCGGCGTCGAGGACAGGGGCGGGCAGATCTTCGTGGATCTCGGCAAGGCCCTGCCCGACGGCCCGCTCGGGGTGGGGCGGCACCGCATCAAAATGGTGGTCCCGGGCGACGGCACGAGCGTGGAGCTGTTTCTCGAGGTGCTCCCGCCCGGCGCGCGGATCGTGGTGACGGACATCGACGGCACGCTGACGGAAAAGGAAGAGGCGCTCGTCGGGGACGTGCTCTCGGGGGGCCATTCCGAGACGCACCCGGGCGCGGTGGAGGTGATGCGGGCGCTGTCGGGACGCGGGTTTTTCATGTTTTACCTGACGGCACGTCCGCACTGGCTCGAGCCGCGGACCCGTGAATGGCTCGCGCTTCATGGTTTTCCGCCGGGAATCGTGCACACGTCGGTGACGGCGACGGGGCGTATGGGCGCGGCCGCGGCGTCCTTCAAGACGGGCGAGCTTGGCCTTTTGAAGACGGCGACGGGGCTCTTGCCGGAGCTCGCGTTCGGGAACATGCCGAGCGACGTGACGGCGTATTCGAGCGTCGGGATCCCGGTGGGGCGGACGTTTTATTACAAGCTCGGGGAAGACGCGCGGGGCGGGGTGAAACACGACGATTATCGGACGCTCTTGCCCAAGCTCGGCGAGCTCTCCGCGGTGTGTCCGTGACGGGATCGGCGAAGGCCTTCGAGGACGCGAAGGTCCACCTCCACGTGCTCGGGCAGGAGCACGTGGTCGATTGCAAGGTCCGCGTCGGGAGGACGCATCTGGGCGAGCTTTTGCCCCTCGCGCGTTCGCTCTCCGCGTCGATCCTGGCGATCACGACGGCGGACGCGCGGGATCGGGGCAAGGAGGTCTCGTGCCAGAAGGGCTGCACCCATTGCTGCCGCCAGCTCGTGCCGGTCTCGCCGATCGAGGCGCGGCGCCTCGCGGAGGTGGTCGGGACCATGCCGGAGCCAGGTCGATCCGAGGTTCGTGCGCGGTTTGTCCGGGCGATCGAGCGGCTCGAGGGCGCGGGGCTCGTGGATCCGAGGGCGGCGAAGGGGAGGGCCGCGCTCGTTTCGAAGGAGGCAAGACCGTCCGGGGCGTGGAACGACGTGAGCCGGAGGTATTACGATCTCAGGCTCGATTGCCCGTTCCTCGAAGGTGATCTGTGCAGCATTTACGAGGAGCGCCCGCTGGCGTGCCGCGAGTACAATGCGGTCACGGATCCCTCGCTCTGCGAGGCGCTCGATCCGGGGATCGAAATCGTGGAGCGGCCCTCGCCGATGGGCGACGTGCTCACGAAGGTGACGGGCGAAATCACGGGCCAGCGCCACACGGGGATCCCGCTCCCGCTCACGCTCGAATGGGCGCGCGTGCATGGAAAAGGGCTCGATCGACCGCGGGACGGCGAGGCGATGTTCTGGGCGCTCTTGCGGGTGATGGAAGAGGCCGGCGCCTGATCCAGCGTCATTTCGCGACGATACGATAGGTAATTTTTTGCGGAGCGCCGCGCCGCTCGATCGCGACGTCGAAGCTCTTCGCCTTTCGGATCTTGCTGTAGGCATCGAGCGCCGTGTCGGGGCTCGTCACCGAATACCCTCCGACGTCGAGGATCAGGTCCCCATTCTTCAGCCCGAGCGTGGACAATACGCTCTTGGGTCGAATGCCGAAGACCTTGAGGCCCGCGGTTTTCCCGTCGCGTATCGACGGCACGATCCGGGCGGATCGGAGGAGGGCGGTCTGGTCGGCGAGCATGAGGTCGATCGAGGCCTGCGTGATCTCGTATTCAGTGTCGGAGATCTTGCGGACGCCGGCGGCGAATTTGTCCGCGTCTGCATTCGCCGTCCCCGGGAGGAGCTCGGGCTCGGGCGGATAGGCCCCGCCCGTGCTGGCAGCGCAGGTGTCCGGGAGCGGTTTGTCCGGGATACGGCGCAGGATGATGCCGCCGGTTTCACTGTCGATAAGGGAGAGGCCGGCGGGCTCGAGGGCCTCGCGGAGGAGGCGGATCGCATTCGCGGTGGGCATGGGGCCGCCCGTGAGCAGGGTGATGCGCGCGCAATGGGCGACGGCCTGCGCGTCGGCGTCGATCACGATGGCCTTGCCCGCGGCGGAGGCGAGCTTCTCGGCGACGGCAAAGACCGGCTCATTGCGGAGCTCGAGGGAGACGGTGCCGGCGGGGATTTCGGCGGGGGTCGCATCTCCCGGGGCGGCCTCGGGCGGGGGCGCCTCGGGGCTCGGGCAGGCGGCGAAAAGGAGGGCGAGGGCGGCCGTCAGGGCAAAAGGAAAGAGGCCGCGCGGGCGGGCAGGGGCGGGGGCGTGGGGCACGGGGGGCCATGTTGCACGGGCGTGATGCGGGGGGCAATGGGCAGCGCTTACCGCAACCCCGACCCCTTGCGCGTCACCCTGGGCAGCGCCGTCTTCGTCGAGGGCTCGAGGTCGAGTCCGTCCGCCTCACCCGCGGCGAGCCGCAGCGCGCCGGCGTATCCGATCATCGCGGCGTTGTCCGTGCAGCTCGCGAGCGACGGGACGAACAACGAGAGCTTCTGCCGACCCGCGACCTCGGCCATTTTCGCGCGTAAACCCCGGTTCGCCGCGACGCCGCCCGCCAGCACGATCCGCGGGATGCCCTCCGTTTGCGCCGCGCGTACGGTCTTGTCGACGAGCGTGTCCACCACCGTCGCCTGAAACGCCGCGCAGAGGTCCGCGAGCTCCTGTCCCTCGGGCGGCCGACCGAGCCCCGAGACGTGCCGCATGACCGAGGCCTTCACGCCCGAAAAGCTGAACTCCAGGCTCTCGCGGCGCGCCATCGGCCGGGGCACGGCGCTCCGCGCGCGGCTGGGATCCCCCGTCGCCGCCAGCCGATCCACCACCGGGCCGCCCGGATACCCGAGCCCCAGGAGCTTCGCGGTCTTGTCGAACGCCTCGCCCGCGGCGTCGTCCCGCGTGCCCCCGAGCTCGCGGATCGCCGAGATCCGCGGCGCATCCACCCGGTAGAGCGCCGTGTGGCCCCCGGAGGCGAGCAGCGCGATGAACGGATACGTCGGCACGGGCGCCTCCGCCGCCGGATCCCCGCTCCGACGCAGGAACACCGCGAGCAGGTGCCCGACGAGGTGATCCACGCCGACGAGCGGCGCGCCCGTCGCGAACGACAGTCCTTTCGCCGCCGAAAGACCCACCAAGAGGGCGCCGAGCAGGCCCGGTCGCGACGTGACCGCGATGCCGTCGACGTCCGAAGGGCCCATCCCGGCCCGCGCGAGCGCCTCGCGGATCACCGGCACGATGGCGCGCGCATGATCCCGCGACGCGATCTCCGGCACCACGCCGCCATAAGGCGCGTGGGCTTCGACCTGGCTGCGCACGACGTCGGAGAGCACCTCGCCCGCCTCCGTCACCACGGCGGCGGCCGTCTCGTCGCACGAGGTCTCGATCCCTAGAACCCGCATTGTCCCTCCCGGCGAACGAGCGAAAACATCCCGAAAATCGGCCGCCTGCCCTCGCCCGCGTCCGTCGCCTCCGAGCCCGCGCGCACGAGCCGCACCTCGACGCCCCCGTCCGAGCGCAGCGACAGAAACGCGAGCATCGCCTCGTCCGCAGGGTCGCTCGGCGAGACCGCAAAAAGCGTGTTGCGCTCCCGCCCGTCCCCCATCTCGAAGTGCGACAAGGGATCGTGGGCGAGCGGCGGGATCGGGCGGAGCGCGGCGCCGTCGAGCAGCCGGCGCTCGGGCCTCGCCTCCGTCGCAGCCTCGAAGGTCCAGACCCGCCCCGGCGGCTCGTCGCCGTCGAGGAGGGTCGCGTCGAGCGAGAGGCGCATCTGCACGCGAGGGCTGAGCCCCGCGCGGAACGGGCTGCCCAGCGTGATGGCGCCGCAGTACGCGTCACGCGGGCTCGTGGAGAAGCGGCCCACGTCGTCGCATCCGGCGAGGATCCCCGCGGCGAGCACGAGGACGGCGGTGGACCCGCGTCGCGCCCGCCTACCGGCCTTCCTCCCTCGATCGACGTGCATCGGCGCCGATTGTGCCTTCGCCCCCCCTCTCCCGCCACCCCGGCGAGCGCCCCCTTGGTAGACTGCCGTCCGCTCGATGGAAACCCAGCCCAAAGGACCCGGCGGGGACGGGGCGGACCTCTGGGCGGCTTGTACGTTTCAAGCCCTCTGGAGCGAGAGCGGCGAGCTCTTGCGGTTCGCCGTTGATTCGCAAGTTGATGATTTGCTTGGGCATTAAACTATCCCTTCGCCCTCTCAGCGGCGCGCGATAGCATGCGCGCGGTCATCACTTTGACGAGGTGGCGGCGGAAGTCGGCGGAGCCGCGCACGTCACCGATCGGGCTGCACTCACCGGCGGCGGCCTCGGCGGCGCGGGCGAAGACGTCGG
>JANMGF010000916.1:0-2252 GCA_031374535.1 Polyangium sp. (in: bacteria) | reverse complement strand
GATCCGGTGATCGCCAAGCACTACGAGAACGGCACGTTCCCCTCGGAGCTCATCCGCGAGTTCGGCGAGCTGGGCCTGCTCGGCTCGAACCTCGAGGGCTACGGCTGCCCCGGGATGGGCGCGGTCGCCTACGGCCTCGCGATTCAGGAGCTCGAGCGCTGTGACTCCGGCATCCGCTCGTTCTGCTCGGTCCAGGGCTCGCTCGCGATGTTTCCGATCTGGGCCTACGGCTCCGAGGCGCAGAAGCAGAAGTACTTGCCGAAGATGACCAAGGGCGAGCTCATCGGCTGCTTCGGCCTCACGGAGCCCGACTTCGGCTCGAACCCCACGGGCATGATCACCAAGGCCAAGAAGGTTCCCGGGGGCTACGAGCTCGACGGCGTCAAGCGGTGGATCACCAACGGTCCGATCGCGGATCTCTGCGTCGTGTGGGCCAAGCTCGAGGGGGCAGGCGACGGCCGCCCCGGCTCGGACGTGCGCGGCTTCATCGTCGAGAAGGGCACCCAGGGCTTCTCCGCCGTGAAGATGGAGGACAAGTGGTCGCTCCGCGCGAGCGTCACCGGCGAGCTCTTCTTCGAGGGCTGCACGCTCCCCGAGGACGCGATCCTGCCGAACGTGAAGGGGATGAAGGGCCCGCTCGGGTGCCTCTCGCAGGCGCGCTACGGCATCGCCTGGGGCGTCATCGGCGCGGCGATGAGCTGCTACGACAGCGCGCTGACTTACGCCAAGGAGCGCGTGCAGTTCAGCCGGCCCATCGCGGGCTACCAGCTCGTCCAGAAGAAGCTCGTCGACATGGTGCAGGAGATCACCAAGGCGCAGCTCCTGGCCCTGCAGCTCGGTCGCCTCAAGGAGGCGCACAAGGTCAAGCCCGCCCAGATCTCCTTGGCCAAGCGCAACAACGTCGCGATGGCCCTCGACTGCGCTCGCGCGGCTCGCGACATCCTGGGCGGCAACGGGATCATGTACGCGTACCCGCCGGGCCGGCACATGCTGAACCTCGAGACGGTCTACACCTACGAGGGCACCAACGACATCCACACGCTCATCGTCGGCCAGGACATCACCGGCATCAGCGCCTTCGAGTGAGCTCGGGAGCCGGCACCGCGATCGTGTTCGGGGCGACCGGCCTCACGGGTCGTCACGCCGTCGAGCTCCTCGCGAAGCGGGGCACGCGCGTGATCGCCCACGTGCGTCCGGACTCGCCGAGGCTGGCCGAGTGGACGGCGCGCTTCACGACCGCGGGCGCCGAGGTCTCGAGCGCCCCGTGGACGAAGGTCGGAATCGACACGCTCCTCGCGGCCGAGGGGCCCTCGCTCGTCTTCGGCCTCCTCGGCACCACGCAGGCGCGGGTGAAGCAGGCCGCGAAGGCCGGTCGCGACGCGAGCAAGGAGACGTATGACGCGGTCGACATCGGGCTCACCGAGCTCGCGATCGCCGCGTGCCGCTCGATCGAGCCTCGCCCGCGCTTCGTGTACCTCTCTTCGGTCGGCACGAGCGACACCGCCGCGGGCAGCTACCTTCAGGCCCGCGCGCGCGTCGAGCGCACGCTCCGGGAGAGCGGCGTCCCGTTCACGATCGCGCGACCGTCGTTCATCGTGGGAGATCGCGACGAGCCCCGCGCGCTCGAGAAGGTGAGCGCGCCTCTCGTCGACGGCGTGCTCGGCCTCCTCGGCGGTCTGGGCGCGAAGAGCCTGCGCGATCGCTATCGCTCGATCACCGGCCCGGACCTGGCGCGCGCGCTGGTCACGCTCGCGCTCGACCCTGCGTGGAAGGACCGCGTCGCCGAGCCGGCAGACCTGCGCGGCTGATCACGCCGTGACGATCGAGAGAACGCGACTCGTGGACACCACGCAGCCGAAGGGCAACCAAGCAGGCGCCGTGCTCGCCCCGAAGAACGGAAAGGCCCCGCTCGAACGGGTCCGCGAGGCAGTGGTCCTTCGCGCGAAGAAGCGTCTCCCGCAGATGTCCGCCCTCGCTTTCACGTGCACCCTCGCGACGACGGGGGGCTGCGGACGCGTGAACTACCGAGCGAGCTTCGCCGATGCTGGCTCGTTCGACGCCAACGCCGACGCAGTCTCGTTCGATGCTGGCTCGTTCGATGCCAACGCCGACGGAATGAGGTCTTGCGCTGCCGACGCTTGCGGTCCGCCGGTCGTGTACGACGTCGCCGCGGGCTTCACGGCGAACGCTCCGTCGGGGGTGGGCGATGGCGCGCCGGCGACGCAGAGCGGTCGAGACGGCTGGTGGTATCG
>JANMGF010000821.1:0-9764 GCA_031374535.1 Polyangium sp. (in: bacteria) | reverse complement strand
GCGTAGAGGACGAGCGGGATGAGGTGTGTCTCCGGCGCGTGATCCTCGCCGAGCGCGCCGGTCGGGTGCGCGCCGGCCGCATTGAAATACCGAAAGCTCACGGACCGGAGGCCCCACGCCGTCTCGCACTCGGCGAGGATCTTCTCGACGACGAGTTTGGTCCGTCCGTACGGGTTCAGCGGGTTTTGCGGGTGATCTTCCGGGATCGGAACAACCTCTGGCACGCCGTACGTCGCGCACGTCGAGGAAAAGACGAAACGCGAGACCCCGGCCGCCTGCATCGCCTGGAGCAAGGTGACCGTGCCGTGGACGTTGTTCTCGTAAAACCGCAGCGGATCCACGACCGACTCGCCGACCTCGATGAAGGCGGCAAAATGCATCACGGCGTCGATCCGTTCCCGCGCAAAAAGCGCGTCGAGGGCGGCGCGGTCACGCGTATCGGCGACGATCACCGGCGCCCCGAGCGTTCGCTCGACCTCGCGGTGCCCTCGGCTCAAATTGTCGAGCACGATGGGCCGGTACCCCCGCTCTCGAAGCGCGAGGGCCGCGTGGGAGCCGATGTACCCGGCTCCGCCGGTGACGAGAACGGTCCTGCTTTCGGTGGTCATGAGCCTCCGTGACGACGGGCCAAAGATTACTCGACGGCGCGCGGCCCGACAACCCCGGCCCCCCGATGGACCGTGGACGAACCAGCGAGCACGCTCAGCGGAGCACGTTCAGCGCCTGCGTGACGAGCAGCGCGTTGATGAAATCGATGAGAAAGGCCCCCACGATGCTCACGGCGAAAAACGCCTGCGGCGCCGGACCGGATTTACGCACGATCTCGTTCATGCAGGCCAGCGAGTTCGCCGTCGTGCCGAGCATGAACCCGCAATACCCGCCCGCCATCACGGCCGAGGTGTAGCTCCGGCCCATCATCCAGTAAATCGCCGTCCAGCAGAGCCCGATCGTGAGCACCACCTGGCCTATCAAGATCACCAGCACCGGAAGGGCGAGCGTCTTGAGCTGCCAGAGCTCGAGCGTGAGCAGCGCCATCACGATGAAGAGCTCGAGCGCGATGCCGCCGATCTCCTCCATCTTTTTCTGATCGATGCCCGCGAATTGCAGGCGGTCGTCGACGTTCCGCACCACGCCCGCCACGATCATCGCCCCGATGTACGCGGGCAACGTGAGTTTCCAGTCCGCGAATTTCGCCGAGAGCAACGAGCCGAGCGCCATGGCCACGCCAAGCACGACAACGTGCGATAGATAATCGCCGTGTTTCTCGGAGGGCCCCGCGTCGATGTCGATCTCGGGCGCCGCCATGGCATCGGTCGCCCCCGGCTGCAAGGCGTGGCGTCGAATCAAGAAGCTGCCGACGAACCCGCCGAGCAGGCCACTCACGGTGATACCAAAGACGGCCGACGCGAGGCCAATCGCGGTCGCGCCCGGGACGCCTGCTTGCTCGAAGACGGGGCCAAACGCGAGCGCGGTCGCGGGTCCGCCCGTGAGCGAAACGGCGCCCGGAATCACGCCGAGGAGCGGCGGAAGCCCCATCACCTTGGCCGCCCCCGCGCCCCAGGCCATTTGCGCGAAGAGCCCGAGGACCGCAGCGCCGAGGAAAATCGCGACCCGCTTTCCGCCGAGGGCGAGGAGCCGGAGGCTCGCCGTCATTCCCACGGTCGTGAAAAACGCGATCATGAGGACGTCGCGCAGGACGAGGTCGAACTTGAAATTGCAGACGCGGTCCCGCAAGACGAGGCCGACGATCGCATACACGAGGCCGCCGAGGATGGAGGCGGGGATACTCAGCCGCTCGAACACGGGCAGGAGGCGCCGGAGCCCTTTGCCGAGGACGAGCCCGAAGCAGGCGAGGCCGAGGACCTGAATGGCAGAGACCTGGAAGGTGGGGACGTTCATGGGAAAACCGTGAACGCGCCCTAGGGAGAAAGAACGCCGGTGAGCGCCTCGGCGTAGACGCGGGTATTCCGAACCGCGAGCGGCGACTTGCTGTCGAACGCCTCGCGCACACCGATGCGGAGGTAATAATAATAGCCCACGTCGAGCAGTCCTTCCGGGATACGCAGCGTCGTTTCGTTCGTCGAGAAAAGCGCCGTGGTCCGGGTGAGTTGTCCCCCGGGATCGAGGCGCCGCAGGGCGATGACGTACGCCGCAGCTTTGCCGAGGGCCGGCGGGCTCCAGCGCACCGTGGGCGTCCTGCCGATGCCGAGGAGCTCGCCATACGCAGGCTGATCATTGACCCGGATGTCGATCGGAGGGCCCAGGGTCGGCGCGATGACCCCGGAGAACGACGAGACCGGACCCGTGCGGCCAATGGCCACGGCGGTGGTCTTGGGAATGCCCGTGGGCATCTCGTGTGTCAGGGCAAACGAGACCTCGACCGCGGCGACCTCGGCCCAGCCATCGGGGAATGGATTGCCATACACGAGCTCGGCCGGGGGCGTGCTCGCAGGGAGGCCGGAGAAAATGAGCAGGTCGGGCGTGGGAGACACGGACGTTCGTTCACCGCCCGGCTCCACGGCCACCCGAATGTCCTTCCCGGCGACGACCGCCTCGGGATGGACGCTCGCCGCGAGGTCCGCGAAGGCCTGGTCCGCGAACGAGACGGAGAGCTTCTTTTCGAGCGCGTCCACGAACGAGCCCGCGACGGGCGTGACCCCGCCGTCCGCGGTCGTGAACGACGTGGGCCCGGAGGCCTTGCGCACCGATCGATAAGGCGCGGCGCCGCTCGTCCCGACCATCTGCGTGAAATAGGCCGTGTCCCCGGTGCCACCAGCAATGACATTCGCCACGCCGAGGCCGGACAGGTTCACGGGGTAATCGGCGACCTGGGTGGCGCCCGCGGCGGGGAGCATGCCATTCGCGGGGGGGAGCGTGCCGATCGTGCCCGCGCCGAGGGAGAAGAGCTCGAGGCTCGATCCTTCGGCCCAGGGGCTCATGCCGTCGAGCGAAAGCTCGAGCTGGGTGGAGTCGAGCGTGATGGGATCGGCGTCGGGGCGCCCCACGTAGACGCGGCCGAGATCCAGCGTGCGTGGAGCATTCATGACGAACCGCGGCGGGCGGGTCCCCGTGCCGAAGACCTCGATGAAGCGGAGATCGTAAGCGCCTTCGGGGACGTCGCGAATACGGAAGCTCCCGTCCGCGGCGACCTCGGCCAGAAGCTCCCGCGTCGCGCCGTCCTCGCCGGGGACGAGCGCGGCAATCTCGAATTGCCCCGGGTCGACCACGTTCGTCACGTCGCCACCCTCGGTCAGGTGGACATCGACGATCGTGCCCGTGACGTCGAAAAAGGCCGGCTTCGTGGACTCGCCGCCCCCGCAGCCGAGCACCCCGAGCAGGCATAACGAGGAAACACCCAGGAAGGACCGCATGGCCCGACCTACCACGGAAAAGCTCCGGCGAGAAGCCCCGATCGAGCGCGCCGCGCCCGATCAGTCGCGCAATAAGGCCTCGAGCTCCACGACGACGAGCGGCATCCCGCCGGAGACCCCCTCGCGGCGGAACGATTGCATCGTCACGCTGGAGCCCGGCTTGCCCATCGCCGCCATGAGCCCGGAGAAATACCCGATCTGCATCGGGACGAACCACGGCATCATCCAGATGGGCAACCCGCGCTCGATGACGCGGATCCGATCATGGCCCGGGCGCTCGACGTCCCATTCGCCGAAATCGTAATAACGGCCGGCGAGCGGGCGGAGGCGTAAATGCATGTCGTCGGTCGATTTGCCCTGGAGCAAGGCCCGGTAGGCGTGCTCCACGTCGTACGACGCCTGCGCGCGCCCCTGCTGCTGCGCGAAGGTATCGATCGACATCCGGGAAAGCGAGGCGAGGACGCCGCAACCCGCCACGAGCGGGTACACGTCGTAAAAGCTGCTCGCGAGAAAGGGCTGACTGAAAAATGCCTGGAGCGCGGGCATCGGCAATGCCGCGGCGAACGCTGCCGGGCCTCCCTCGACGCGGCACGTCACGAGCTGGGCGAGCCCCCGATACGCGATCCCTTTGATCCGAAACGATCCCTCTCCCGGCGAACATGGAAGATCCAGGTACCAGGGACGCTCACCCGTCGCTGTCGACGAGCGCGTCGAGGGGCGGGACGGGCGCTCCGAGGAGCTCGGCATCCAGGAATCCGACAAGCGCGGCGTGCCGTCGCTCGACGACGGCGGTGGGCGGCTCGCGCGCAGGAAGCCAGAGCCCGACGTGTGGCCCGTGCCCCCACGATCACTCGCGCGATCATTGGAGGGCGGGGCGACGGACGGCGGAGGTGGGGTCGTTCGACGTGGAGGCGTTTGCATGCCGTAGGCCCGGCGCAAATCGGCCGGACGATCAGCAGCGTACAACGATCACGGGTCGCGTGGGGAGCCGAATCGAGAGACGCGGGGTGAACAGCAATATCCCGTCACACGGGATCGAGGAGCTTCGACCCCACGTACATGCGCGCCATGCCCTGGACCCGCTGCGCCTGCCCGGCGTCGAGGAACGGAGGGATCACCCCCGTACGCGAATAACTCATCACGTTGTCGGTCACGTCGCTATGACCGAGTCCGAAGAAATGGCCGAGCTCATGCGCCAGCGTGCTCGGCCGCGCGCTCGCCGCGACGATCACCCAATGCTTGGCGGGCGTCTTTCTGTGCCGCCAGTGCACGCCCATCCGGAAGAGCTTCGGGTCGTCCACGTCCCGCAGGGATGCCACGATCATCACGTTGATCCGCTTTGCCTCGAGAAACGCGCCGAGCGCGTCCCGATCGGCGCGCGTCTCGAGCCTGGCGAGCGAGGTCGGGAGCAGGCGAGCGTTCACCTTGCGGAGCGAGATGCCGATCGGCATAAAAAGCCGCTCTGCTTCGGTGAATTGCTCGGCGATCCAAGCATCCCCCTGCACCTTCACGCCGTTCTCCTCGGCGACCGAAAACGAGAGCGGGAGCGCTGGGATCGGAGATTGAGCGGCGTTCGCGCGCCTGGAAAAGACGAGCGACCCCGCGAAAACGAGCCCAGACGAGAGGACGGCGCGACGGGAAACCATGGCGAGGCCACACAGCATAATCGATCGGGGCGGGCTTCGCGAGCGTGCGGGCGCGACGTCTCCGACCCTCGGCACGAGCCCTGCCTCGAACCGAGGCATGCAGCACCCTGCCGTCGTGGCCATCCTTCACGAAAACGAAGACGTGGCGAGGTCGCTCGCCGAAGAGCTCGAGGGTTGTGGCCTTCGGGTCGTCACCGCCGCGCTCGGTCCGCTCGTCGCGGCGCCGGACGAGGCCCTCGCGCTTCTCGCCCGGCACGATCCTCACGTCGTCGTTTATGACGTCTCGCCGCACGACGAGAGCGTCCCGTTCCTCACGTTCCTGCGAAGCACCCGGGCCGGCTCGCGCCCCACCTTCGTCCTCACGACGACGGCCGAGCACGAGAACGAAGGGCTCCTCCGCGAGGCGATCGACCTCCGGAGCTGCCCCCACGCGGTCGACTCGCTCGTCTCGGCCGTGACGCGCGCCGCCTCCACCCGCCAGGCCGCCTGAAGAGGCCCGATCCAGGGCACGCTGGAAAATAGACGCGTCGCGTCTTGACAGGTAACACGGCGCGTCATAGAAAGAGGGGCACATCCGAACGACGTCCGGGGCGGGCCCACGAGCCCGCGAGGCGACGCTTTTTCGTTGGGCGCCGGCGGTTCTTCGCCTGCGCGACGAGGCATTGCTTTGCCCGGGACCGGATTTTTCACGACAGCAGGAGGCATTTCCCATGGTCGAGACGCAAAACACGAGCGATACGAAGTTCCCGGGCGCGGAGGACGTGAAGGCCGCGTCCAGCCGCGTCGAGCAGAAGGCGCGGGAGATGTACGACGTGCTGATCGACGCTTCCGTGAAATGGGTAGGCTACGGCCTCGGGTACGGGCGCAACGCGTTCACGACGAGCGCGCGTGCCCTCGATCGCGTCGCCGAGCTGATCGCCTCGCTCGAGGAGAAGCTCCAGAAGAAGGCGCCCGAGGGGGATGTCGTGGTCGACGCAGAGGCGCCCCCCGCCACGCCGGATCCGGCCGCGAACTGAGCCTGGCGCTCAGCCGAGCCAGCCGTCCTCGAAGGTCATTCCCATCGGCAAGGGCGCAGCGGCGCCCTTCTCGATCATCCCCGCCACGGGGTACGCGCAATAATCCAGGCTGAAGGCTCCCGCCGGCCTGTGGTTCCCCGACAAACCAAGTCCGCCGAAGGGCAACTTGCTGCTCGCGCCCGCGGTGCCGGTATTCACGTTCACGCACCCGGCGCGCGCCTCGGCGAGGAATCGCTCGACGGCGCCGGGGTCCTTCGTGAAGATCGACGCCGCGAGACCAAAACGCGTGGCGTTCGCCTGCGCGATCGCCTCCTCCATCGAATCGACGACGACGTACCGGAGCAGAGGCCCGAAGACCTCGACGTCCGCGCCCGGTCCCTCCTCGGCGAGGGTGAAACGATCGACGCGGACGATGCCCGGCGTCAGGAAATGGCCGCCCGCATCCGCATCGAGGGCGCGCGCGGCGAGCCGGATCTCGGCTCCCCCGGCCGCGAATCGATCCTGCGCAGCGAGCACGGACGCGCGGGCCTCCCCCGTGATGATCGGGCCCATGAAGGGCTGCGGATCGGCGAGCGGATCACCGACGCGGAGCCGCGAGGCGATCTCCACGATCGTCTGGACGAACCGCGGTGCGACGTCGCGATGTACGATGAGCCGCCGCGTGCACGTGCAGCGTTGTCCCGTGGAGACGAACGCAGAACGCGCGACTTCGATCGCCGCTTGCCGCAGGTCCGCGTCGGGCAGGACGACGGAGGGGGCATTGCCGCCCATCTCGAGCGCGAGAATGCGGCCCGGCCAATCGAGGCTCGCCTCGAGGATACGCCGGCCCACGGGCCACGAGCCCGTGAAGAGGACCCCGTCGATATCCGGGTGCGCGACGAGGCGCGACGCGACGTTCGCCCCGCCATGCACGAGGTTCACGACGCCCGGCGGCGCGCCCTCGGCCGCGAGCGCCTCGGCGAGCCAGGTCGCGAGGGTTTGTCCGACCGCTGGCGCCTTGTCGCTGGGCTTGAACACGACGGTGTTGCCGAGCGCGAGGGCGGGGATGATGTGCCCATTCGGGAGGTGGGCCGGAAAATTGAACGGGCCGAGCACGATCATCACGCCGTGCGGGCGGAACCACGCGCGCCCCGTGCGCGAGGCGGAGAGCGGGATCTCGAAGCCCGAGACGCGCTGGAGGCCGCTGTGCTCGGAGGCGTCGAGCGTGATGTCGACCTTGGTCGCGAGCAGATCGGCCTCGGCACGCGCGTCCCAGAGGGCCTTGCCCGTCTCGTCAGTGATGAGGCGCGCCATATCGGCCGCGCGCGCTTTGCAGAGGTCGCGGAAGCGGCGGAGCGCCGAGAAACGCCGCTCGGCGGGGAACGAGGCCCAGGCAGGTTGCGCTCGCCGGGCCGCCGCGACGGCCTCGTCCACGTGCGTGGGCTCGGGGCTCCCTTGCCAGACGATCTCGGCCGGACGGGCGGGGTTCCGGGAGACGAGGGCCTCGCCGGGGAGCGGGGCCCAGCGTCCTTCGAGGAGATCCGACGGTGGTTGCGCGAGGTGGGGAGACATCGAGGGGAAGGGTCCTGGGCGTCCGGGCCCTTGTCAAGGCCCGGCGTCGCGGATACGCCCGTTTCTTCGTTTCACTGGGGCGCGAACGCGACGCCACGGAAAACGGTATTGGGCGGAGCGAACGTGGCGATGACGACCTCGGGAAAGGCCGATCCATCGTCGAGGAGCGTGATGAGCTTGTTTTCGGAGCTCTCCGTGGTCGTCGCCACGATCCGCACGGAGGCCCCCGAGGGCGCCGCCGCGACGCCACGCACGCCGGCCGTTCCATCACTCCACGTCGCCACGAGCGACCACGACGCGCCGTTGTACGTCCATTTCTGGATTCCCCCGCCGCTCGCCGGGCTCCGATCGTCGGCGATGTAGAGCGTGTCGAGGCCTGGAATGCCGGGCAGAACATCGAGCAGGGCAAACGAATACGGGCTCGCGCCGAGGGTGGGCAGGCCGGGGAGGGACGTGGCGGTTTGTCCGACCGATTTGGGGAGGCCTGTGCCCACCGAAAAGACGTTGACGAAAGTGCCCGCGCCCGAGGTCGCGTAGAGCTGGCCTCCGGCGACGTGCACGCACCGTGTATTGCTCGGGTTCGCGAGGATCTGCGTGCTCGACGCGGCGCCGAGGGTGGTGAAATGAATGCCGCCGGTCGTGGCGCTGTTGCCCGAGACCCAGATCGACGTGCCGTCCGTGGACGTCGCGCCGCGCACGTTGCTGGCGTTGAAGGCGCCCGCGATCAGGGTCGACGTATTCACGTTGCCGAAGGCGTCGATCCGGCCGACGACGCGCGGCACCACGTCCGCCGACTGCGTATTCACGTTCAGCGTCCCCACGCCGGCCGCATACCCGGCGAGGAGCACGTATTTGCCGTCCGCCGAGCGCGAGAGCTGGCCCTCGGAGGACGCGGTGCCCGATAACGTGAGCGGGAAATTGGCCCCCGAGGAGCTCTGGGGAAGCCCGGTCGTGCCCGGCGCGCCCGGCGTGGCCGAGCCGTCGGAGAGCCGCCACTCGAGGGTGACGGGGCTCGCCGCGCCGGAGAGCGTCGTGAAACCATCGCCGACGCGCAAAAGCACGATGGGCAAAGGCCCGCTCGACCCGCCGCCGCTGCCCGAGGACGAGCTCGATCCGCTGCTCGAGCTCGACGCGCCGCCGCCCATGCCCGAGCTGCTGCTCGACGCCCCGCCTCCGCCCCCCGATCCAACGCTGCTCGAGGATTGCGCAGGCCCGTTCCAGCCCTCGCCCCCCTCGCCCCCTGCGCCGCCGCCTCCAGGGCGGGTGCTGCCTTTGGCGCAGGCGAAGAAGAAGACCGGGACGAACATGAATGAAATGGCGACGAGGAATCGAGTCGAAATCAAGCGCGCACCCTCCTGCAAAGCATGATCGATTCCCTCTGCGTATGACGGAATCGCCTGTGCCGCAAGGGCGAGCACCACGCGGTGGGTCAGAAAAAGACCGCGCGCCGGCCGATCGTGCTTCTCGGACCCTCTCCGCCGGTGAGCGTGTAAGATCGCCCCGGGGTCTCACGTTCAAGGGCGCACGGCATGCAAAACGGACTTCTGCGCTTCAACATCCTCGCGGGCTGTCTTTCCATGCTCGCGCTCGTCGCGCCCGCCGACGCGAGCGCGGGCGAGGACGACGGGGCCGAGATCGCCGGGCCCGAAACGCCTTCCCCCGCGCGTGGTCCGCTCGAGGTCGCAGGCGACGATCTCCCGCCGCCGCCGCCGCCACCACCGCCTCCTCCTCCTCCGCCGCCTTCGGACTGGTACCTGATCCAGCCGGGGATCTTCCCCGAAGCCAAGACGTTCGTGGGCCTCACCCAGCTCGGGCTCGCGACGAGCACCTCGAAAGAGTTTTACGGCGTGCTCCAGTTCGCGCCCTGGAAAAACTCCGCGGACGGGTTTTACGGCGTGGCGCAGATCGCCCTGGCCAGGAACGAGGCGCGCGAGAGCTTCGTCGGCCTCGCGCAGATCGCGCCATGGCGCAACGAGGCGACACGTTTCGTCGGCGTCCTGCAGCTCGGCGCCGATAACCGCGTCGATCATTTCGTCGGTGGATTGCAGATCGGAGCCTACAACCGGGTCGTCGAGGGCCGCGAAGGCAACACGCGCGGCTCGTTCGTGAGCGTGGCGCAGATAGGCGCATACAATGACGTCGAATACGCGCATTTCTACGGGCTCGCCCAGCTCGGCGCC
>JANMGF010000817.1:0-2662 GCA_031374535.1 Polyangium sp. (in: bacteria) | reverse complement strand
GCGCGGCGGAAGCACGGCGAGCGCTCTACGAGGCCCTGTCGGCGCCGCAGAAGGGCTACGTGCGTACGCTCGCGGGCATCTCGTTCGGCGGGGGCCTTCGCTTCAACAACCCGTATCGCCTCGCCACGCAGCTCGGCGCGTCTGCCGAGTCGCCGAGCGCGACGGCGCCGTACACGACGATCATGGGGGCGCTCGCGTTTGGCCCGGCGGACGGGCTGCAGCATGGAGGGACGCTCGGGCTTTCGTTCGCGCTCACAGGCGTCGGGCAAACCGTGCTCACCCCCGGGTTCGCCCTGATGTACCGCGGCCCGGGTCGGCTGCTCGGGTACGGGCGAGCAGGCCCTGCGATCGTGCTCTCGCCCGATCCCAACGTGGGCCTCGAGCTCGCGGGCGGAGCGGCGTTTTTCCTGACCGGCGGCCTCGGGCTCTTCGTCGACGTGGCGGGCAGCGTCTTCTACGGAGCGAGCACGTGGGAGGTGAAATACCCGACGTACCCCGTGATCTCGGCGTCGCTCGGCGTGATCGTGGACGTGGAGTTCTTGCCATGACGCGTGATCGAACGGAGCGACGCCCCGCGGTAGGTCGCGCCGAGATCGCGCGGCTCGTCGTGATGCTCGTGCTGGTCGTCGCGGCGCCGACCGTGGGCGACATCGGGAGCTGCGGCGAGGCGCCCGCGGATCTCGACGCGACGGCGTTCTTCCGGGAGAAGGCGGCCGTCGACTGCGCGCGTTGCGGCGAATGTGGCCTCGTCACGGCGGCGTGCGCGCGCGCCTGCGATCCGACGCAGGCCCCGTCGTCCTTCCCCGAGGGTTGTTATCCCATCGTGCACGACGGCGAGGTTTGCCTGCGCGCGCTCGAAGCGTCCTCGTGCGACACGTACGCGAGCTTCGTCGCGGATGAGGGCGCGACGATCTCGACCGAGTGCAACTTCTGCCCCCTGGAAGCGAAGCCGTGACGGGCTCGCGGCGCCTCGACACGCGTCTCTGCGTCCTCGCAGCGGCCCTCTTCTGCCTCGCCGGAGGGTGCTCCGCGCTCCGCCCCGTCACGACGTCCGCGGCCGAGTACAGCGCCTTCCGCAAGACGCGCGTCTCGCCCACGCTCGAGGGCCGCATCGTCGCGGCGGCGCGTTACCTCGCGCGTTTCCCCGACGGCACGTTCACGACGGAGGTGCGCGCCTTCTACACGACGGCCGAGCCGCTCTACTTCGAGGAGCACCGCGGCACGGCCGAGGGCCTGCACGTCTACCTCGCAGCGCTCCCGCGTGGCCCTCACGCCGAGGAGGCGCGGCTCAAGCTCGCGAGCCTCGCCGAGAAGGGACCAGCCACGGCGGGCTTCGATCGCAACGTCATGGGCACGAACGCGCGCCTCGCGACGCTCGCCGGCAAGCGCGCCGCCGCACGCGAACAGGTCACGACGGCGCTCCGCGCGTGGCTCGATCCAGAGGCCTACATGCGTCCTCTGTCCGAGGCGAAGGCAGAGCTCCTCGTGCCGTGGAGCCTCTCGCTCCCGTGGCCACGGTGCACGTGGGACGACGAGCTCCGCGGAGGCGCCGAGATGCGCTGCGCGAAGCTCTTCGAGTTGCCGTACGAGGTCTCGAACGGTGAAGGCACGGAGGAGCGGCAGGCGACGGTGGAGGTGATCCTCGTCGAGGACGCGCGGGGCAGGCCGCGACGCGTCACGATCGGCGGACCGGATCTCTTCGTGCGGCTCGAGGAGACGTTCAGCGGCCGGGCGGTAGCTCTCGGGGATCCGAGCGGACGCGCGGCGGGCGTCTCGCGCGTCACGGAGCTCGTACGGCGCGCGTTCTCGGCGCGTGTCTCCGACGATCCCACGTGCCGCAAGCGCACGCGTGCGCCGAGGGTCCTCGAGCTCGCGTGCAGCGGCATGCGTGTCGTCGTGGAGGCCGCCCTCGACAGCGCCGAGGACGACCGCATCGTGATCGGCCCGATGGCCTCCGACTGAGCCCGAGCCGCGTATCAGGGAACGCGGGTCTCCCCGGATGCGAGGCCCCTATGCTACCACTTCCAGGTGGAGATCGGCCGCGTCCTCGCCGACCGTTACGCGGTCGTCCGCCCCCTCGCAGAGGGCGCGATGGCCACCGTGTGGGTCGCGGAAGATCGAACGACGGGCGCCGAGGTCGCGATCAAGGCCATCTCGCTCGACGCGGCCGGATGGCGCGCCGAGGTGCGGGATCGCTTCATGAAAGAAGCGCGCCTGCTCGCCCTGGCCCAGCACGAGCACCTCGTCGGCGTACGCGACGTGGGCGAGACCGACGACGGCTTTCTGTACCTCGTCCTCGATCTGCTCGACGGCGAGACGCTCGCCGATCGTATCGCCCGCGATCCGCCCCTCGACTGGAAAGAGGCCGGCATGATCTCGCTGGCGATCACGCGCGGCGTCGCGGCCCTGCACCGCGCGGGGATCGTCCATCGGGATCTGAAGCCCGCGAACATCGTGCTCCATCGATCGAAGGAAGGCACCGTGCCGAAGATCATCGATCTCGGCATCAGCAAGGTGCGCGCGGCGGCCGCGGATCCAGAGCTCTGCGCGACGCTCACGGCGACGGGACAGGTGCTCGGCACGCCGCAGTACATGAGTTACGAGCAGGCGCTCGGGGATCCGGACGTGGACGCGCGCAGCGACGTGTGGGCGCTCGGCGTGA
>JANMGF010000728.1:0-1861 GCA_031374535.1 Polyangium sp. (in: bacteria) | reverse complement strand
GGATACGGTTCGTTATCCCGAATACAAGGGGAAGGCGGATCGGGAGTCGATCCTCGCGCACATCAATACGAAGGTCGTCGACTGGGTGAAGAAGAAGCGGGCGGCCATCCAGGACGCGGAGAAGGCCTACATGGCGGTGATTTCGCTCGAGCCGATGCCGCCGCCGCAATGGGTGATCGCCTCGTCGGCGCGGGTGGGACAGATGTGGGGGAGGTTCGTCGCGGAGTTCCGGGCGGCGCCCATCCCCAAGGAATGGAAGGGAAACGGCAAGGTGCCCGGGACCGACGTCACGTTCGCCGACGTCCGGAAGGCATACTACGAGATGCTCGACGAGGCGAGCGCGCCCCAGAAGCAGACGGCCAAAGCCGCCTACCAGGTTTGCGTGAAATACTCGGTGAAGTATCAACACTTCGACGAGTATTCGCGGCAATGCAATGTGTGGCTGTCGAAGAATTTCGGGAAGGAATACGTTTTCGTGGAGGAGTTCGTCCCGAAGCCCGCGGGGACGGCTTTCGTGGTCTTGCCGTCGCCGGTGGGGAAGGCAGAGTCGCCGCGCTGAACGTCCCGGCATCCGCGGGCGGGCGCGTCCCCACCCCCGAGATGCCATCCCGGCTCGCGCCCCGTCGTGCTAGGGAGGACGCATGACTCCCGACGAACCTTATCTCATGCCCGCCCACGTGAGGCTGCTCGTCTCGGACGCGGCGCGCGCGACGGCGTTCTACGAGGCGCTCGGATTTTCCTGCGTGAATCGTGACGGCGTGTTCGTGCACCTGCGCTGGGCACAGTACGCGGACGTGTTCCTGGTCGGGATGCCGAGCGGGGCGAGCCTACCAGGGCAACGTGGGCTCGGGGTGATCCTGTGTTTCCACGCAGGGGACGTGTCACTCGACGACGTCTGCGCGCGGGCCGAGGCCGAGGGCGCGACGGTGGACGGGCCCCGGGAACAGCCGTGGTTCACGCGGGAGCTCGTGGTGACCGATCCGGAAGGGTACAAGCTCGTGTTCGTCACGCCGACCGAGCGCGTGGAAGCCTAGTTCTGGCAGGCGAGCCGGCATCGAGACGCGGCCGACAAGCAATTCGCCTGGCAGTTTTGCCATCGGCCATACTCGCTGCTCAAGGTCGGCTCGCTCCCGCATTTGCCATTGCATTGCCGCTGGGTGGAGCCGCACTGGTTGAGGCAGGCGCCGCCGCTGTCCGGCAGGGCGGGTTTGTCCGTTTTGGTGGGCGTTCGCTGGGGAGCGGGGGCCACGCGGGGTCGGGGCGCAGGCGGGTCGGGGGACGCCGGGTCGTTTGTCCCCGGATCGCCCGCGGCAGTCGGGTCGGTGGGGCGCGAAGGACGCGCGGTTGAAGGGGGACGGCCGCCGATGACGGGGCGAATGCCGCATTGTTCGTAGACGAGGGCAAAGAGCTCGGTCCCGGGGTCGTCGGTGGGCGCGAGGGGAATGTCGCAGCCGCGCGCGAGATTGGCGAGGCTACGCCGGACGGCGTCGGAGGCGAGCCGGGCGGGGCCACTTTCACGCAGAGGTCGTTCGCCTTTGACCATGGCGTCCGTGCCCGCGAGCAAAGGGGCAGGGCCGGCGGAGGGGTCCTTGCCGGCACGGCCCATGAGGAAGGCTGCGACGGAGGCCAGGACGACGACGGCGGCGGCAATGGCGAAAAGCAGGGAAAACTTGCGACCGTCGACCGGACGCGAGGTCCCCGGAGGAGCGGCCGTGCCGGGCCAGGCGGGCGCATAGGGATCGCGGAGGAGAGGGGCGTCCAGGCCGCGAGGGGGCTCGACGAGGGGGGGCGCGGGAGCGGGCGCGGGAGCGAGTACGGGAGCGGAAGCGGCCTCGGGAGCGGAAGCGGCCTCGGGAGCGGA
>JANMGF010000939.1:0-1053 GCA_031374535.1 Polyangium sp. (in: bacteria) | reverse complement strand
TCACCGTGGGCAGCGGATGCCAGACGCAGTCGGTGCCCTCGGCGGTCCGCGCGCTCGAGCGTTCGGGCCGCGTGTCATTCCTCTGCCTCGGCGCTCCCGGCGTGGGGACGTCGCCCGCGTTGCCCTTCGAGCGATGCTCGGGCGTGCGGTACGAAAACCCGAACGACTACGGCGTCTCGGGCGATGTGACGACCAAGCCGCACCTCTATGCGCTCGTGACGCAGACGACGCGCGGCGAGGTGGCCGTGATCGACATGAGCACCAAGGCCGACGCGGTGCTCGACAGTAACCCGCGCGTGCCCGGCGCGAACTTCCTGCCCACCGGCGCGCAGCCCGTCGACATCGTGAGCACGACCGGCAGCACGGCGGCGTTCGTGGGCGTCGCCGAGGTCGGCCGCGAGGGGATTTTCGCGATGGCCGGCAAGGACATCCGGTGCTCGGGCTGCGAGCCGAAGACCCTCTCGAGCTGGCCCGCCTGCGCCCTGCCTGGCGCGCCCGGCGAGATGATCATCGTCTACGACAAGCCCAACGACGCAGGCGAGGTGCGCGCCCGCTGCGAAGACGCGACCTATTCGAAACCACGCGAGCCGGAGAGCGACGGCGCCGGCGGGTTTCTCGTCGACCTGACGCAGGAGGGCCTCGGTCGTCCCAAGATCCTCGTGACGGTCCCCGACCTCGGCGCCCTCGCCGTGATCGACGCGCAGACGCTCTTCGACGTGCAGCGCGAGCCCGACGGCACGCCGAAGAGGACGCCGGAGGGCGAGCTCATCTACGAGCACCCCCGAGGCTCGTGGAACGAATGCCCCATCGATCACTGGGTCCCGCTCGCCGTGGACCTCCCCGTGCAAAGCCCGCCCGCGCCCCCGCCCGTGGGAGCCGCGTGCGTGGCCCCCGCTGAGGACCCGCCCGCGCCTTCCGTGGCGTATGATTCCCGCCCCGCGGGGCTCGCCCTCTCGGAGGACAAGCTCTTCGTCGGGGACCTCGACGCGCCCGTCATCCACGTGCTCGACATGGCCACGCCTTGCGAGCCCATCGAGCGTGATCCGCTCCTGC
>JANMGF010000695.1:0-4001 GCA_031374535.1 Polyangium sp. (in: bacteria) | reverse complement strand
CTTGTCGCGGAGCTTCTGGATGCCGCGCCGGATGGCGTTGTAGCTCAGGACCGTGCCGGTCTTGACCTCGACGCTGAGCGCCTCGGTGAGATCCTCGGAGCTTACGTTCTGGTTTCCGTCGAACTCGATCGTCTTGATGTTCGGCCGTTCGCGCACGAGGATCCGGAGGTGGATCCCGTCGTCGCGGCGGGTGAGATCGATCTCGACGTCCTCGAAGAATCCCGAGTCCCAGAGCTCGCGCACGTCGCGCGAAAGTCCTTCGGGCGTGAAGGGTTTGCCGACGCGCGCGGTGCCGAGGTAGGCGCGGATGTCGTCCGCGGAGACGCGACGGTTGCCCGCGATGACGACACGCGCGACGGGCTGACCCCGAGCGAGCTCGGCCTCGGTGGGCGCGAGCGTGGGCGCGGGCTGAACCGCCGCGTCATCGGGCTTCGCGCCAGGCGCAGCGCCACCGTTCGGCGCCGCAGGTTGGGCTGCGTCCGCGTCCCCTTGGCCCTCGCTTGCTGCGGAAAGAGGCGCCGCGGGCCTCGGCGCATCCGCAGGCGGGCCCCCTTGCGCGAAGGCCACCCATGGAAAGAGCCCGACGATCGTGAAGACGACCAGCAAGGCGCTCGTCCACAGGAGCCGAAGTCGGCTCGGCAGGCGGCGGTCGGGTGGGGTGGGCGTCGTGTACAAGAGGCGCCTCCCCGTAGCCCAGCGGGCCAGAGGTCTCAAGGTGATAGCCCGTGTTTTCCATGGGCATGTCTGGACGGCATGGCGCCCGGGACGCGCCGCCTCCGTGGTGGAGGGGTCGTGGAGGGGCCAAACCGACGCGGACAGGGCAGCTGTTCGTCGGCAGAACCCCTCGGACGAACACGTTTCCAGGCCGGCGCGAGGGCCCCGTCCGTGCCAGCGTGGCTTGACCGATCCGCGCTCCATGGGTAATGGCATCCCCTGCCCGCGGCCCACTGAACGCGGGTGCACCATCGATCCGTGGGGGGCGCGCGTTGCCGATGCGGCGGCGCGTGGCCTCCGTACCCCTGGAGAAAACGCCCGTGCCCCCTGCCCCGCAGGTCCCGTTTCCCCTCGATGGCGAGGGCGGTCGCCAGAGGCCCCGGCGCGCCCCCAAACAGCCGGGTGGCAGCGATCCGCCGCCGCCGCCGCCGGTGCCCGACACGTCACTCGCGGACGAAGCGCAGCGCAGGTACCTCAACTACGCGCTCAGCGTCATCACGTCCCGCGCGCTGCCCGACGTGCGCGACGGCCTGAAGCCCGTGCAGCGCCGCATCCTCTACGCGATGCTGCACGACCTGCACCTCGGCCCCGACGGGCGCTTCCGCAAGAGCGCGGCCGTCGTCGGCGACGTGATGGGCAAGTATCACCCGCACGGCGACGTCGCGATCTACGACGCGATGGTGCGCCTCGCGCAGGACTTCGTGATGCGCGCGCCGCTCGTCGCGGGTCACGGCAACTTCGGATCGATCGACGGCGACGCGCCCGCTGCGATGCGTTACACCGAGGCGAAGCTCCGGCCCCTCGCGATGGAGCTGCTCGGCGAGCTCGGCAAACGCACCGTGGAGTGGCGGCCGAACTACGACGGCACCCGCAGCGAACCCGTCGTCTTGCCCGCGCGTTTCCCGAACCTCCTGGTGAACGGCTCGCAGGGCATCGCGGTCGGCATGGCGACGAGCATCCCGCCGCACAACCTCATGGAGGTGCTCGACGCGTGTATCGAGCTGTCGAACCAGCGTGATCTGCCCGTGAGCCGGCTCTTGAAGCGCATCAAGGGCCCGGACTTTCCGACGGGCGGGCAGCTCCACGCGACGAAGGAGGAGCTCGAGGCCGTCTACACGACGGGCCAGGGCTCGCTGAAGCTGCGCGGCGAGTGGAAGCTCGAGGAGGAGGACCCGAAGCGCGGGCCCTGGTTCATCGTGATCACCTCGATCCCGTACGGCGTCGAGCGCAAGGCGATCGTCGAGAAGGTCGCCGAGGTCATCCTCGCGAAGAAGCTGCCGCCGCTGCTCGACGTGCGCGACGAGTCGACGGACATCGTGCGTATCGTGCTCGAGATGAAGCGCGGGACGGACCCGCAGCTCGTCATGGCGTACCTCTTCAAGCACACGCCGCTCGCGGTGCACGTGCCGGTGAACCTCACCTGCCTCGTGCCGACGGACAACCCCGACGTCGCCGCGCCGAAGCGCCTCGGGCTCGACGAGATCCTGAACCAGTTCCTCACGTTCCGTTTCTCGACGGTGACGCGCAGGCTGGACTTCGACCTCAGCGAGCTCCGCGCGCGTATCCACGTCCTCGAGGGCCTGGAGATCGTCTTCGACGCGCTCGACGAGGTGATCGCGATCATCCGCAAGAGCGACGGCAAGGCGGACGCCGCGAGCAAGCTGATCAAGCGCTTCAACCTCTCGGACGAGCAGACCGACGCGATCCTGGAACTGCGCCTCTACCGGCTCGCGCGGCTGGAGATCCAGGTCGTACGCAAGGAGCTCGCCGACAGACGCGCCGAAGCCAAGAAGCTCGACGCGCTCCTCGCGAGTGACGTGAAGCGCTGGGATCTGGTGCGCGCCGAGCTCACGCAGATGAAGGAGAAGTACGGCGACAGGCGGCGAACGAAGATCATGGGCGCCGTGGACGAGCCGGAGTTCCAGGCCGAGGACTTCATCGTCGCGGAGGACGCGAACGTGATCCTCTCGACGCAGGGCTGGGTCAAACGGCAACGCGAGCTGAAGGATCCCGCGCAGACGCGCCTCCGAGACGGAGACAGCGTGCTCTCCGCCGTCGCAGGCTCGACGCGATCGGCCGTCGCATTTTTCTCGAACGTCGGCGCCTGTTACGTCTGCCGCATCCACGACATCCCGGCCTCGACGGGCTACGGCGATCCGGTCCAGAAGCTCTTCAAGCTGGCGGACGGCGAGCGGATGGTGGCCATGATGTCATTCGATCCGCGGGCCCTCGGCGAGGAGCTCTCCGCGCCGACGGAGGGCGCTGCCGAGCCCGAGCCGCCCTTCGCGCTGGCCTTGACGCGCGGGGGCCTGGCCTTCCGTTTCTCGCTCCGCCACCACCGCGAGCCGAGCACCCGCGCAGGCCGCAAGTTCGCGAAGCTCAACGAGGGCGACGAGATCCTCGCCGTCCTGCTCCCCGGCCCCGGCCGAAGCATCGTGAGCGTGGCGAGCAACGGCTACGCGCTCGGCGTGCCCGTCGAGGAGATCGGCGTCCTCTCGGGCGCAGGCAAAGGCGCGATCCTGATGAAGCTCGACGACGGCGAGCGCGTCGTGGGCGCGGCGCTCGACGACCGAGAGCTCATCGAGGTCGAGACCGAGAAGGGCAAGATCGTGCGCGAATCGGCGCACAAGATCCGCGGGACACGCGGGGAGTTCGGCCGGCAATTCTTCCCGAAGAAGGACCGCGTCGTCCGGATCGTGCAGCCCCCCGTCCCGACGCCCGTCCTCGGTAAATCCGCCGAGGAGGAGAGCTAGACCATGGCAACGACCGCTTCACCGCAGCCCCCCGCCGGATCCCGCTACACCGCCAAGGACATCGAGGTCCTCGAGGGCCTCGAGCCGGTGCGCAAGCGCCCGGCCATGTACATCGGCGGGACCGACGGCCGCGGCTACCACCACCTGCTCTGGGAGATCGTCGACAACGCCGTCGACGAGGCGATCAACGGCCACGCCAAACGGATCGAGGTGATCCTCGACGCCGACCGGCGCGGCGCCACCGTGACCGACGACGGCCGCGGGATCCCGATCGACGTTCATCCGAAGTACAACCGCCCCGCGCTCGAGCTCATCCTCTGCACGCTGCACGCCGGCGGCAAATTCGCGAGCTCGAGCTACAAGGTCTCGGGCGGCCTGCACGGCGTCGGATCGAGCGTGGTCAACGCGCTCTCGGTCGAGCTCGAGGTGAAGGTCCTGCGCGACGGCTTCGAGCACGTGCAGTCCTTCAGCCGCGGCGCGCCCGTGGCCAAACTGAAGCGCGGCTCGGCGACCCGCAAGCACGGCACGGTCCTG
>JANMGF010000692.1:0-8591 GCA_031374535.1 Polyangium sp. (in: bacteria) | reverse complement strand
TGCTCTACTTCGCCCTTCTCTGCTCCGTGCTGATCTTCGTGCACGAGCTCGGCCACTTCGTGTGGGCGAAGATCTTCGGCGTGAAGGTGCTCACGTTCTCGATCGGCTTCGGGCCGAAGGTGCTGCGCTTTCGGGGGCGGGAGACGGAGTATTGCGTGGGGCTCCTGCCCCTCGGCGGCTTCGTGAAGATGCTCGAAGAGAACCGGCAGGAGCCGGTGTTGCCCGAGGATCGCAAGCGTACGTTCGAGGCGCAGGCGCTCTGGAAACGGGTGATCATCGTCATCGCAGGGCCCGCGATGAACATCCTGTTCCCGGTCCTCCTGTATTTCTCCGTTTTCGTGGGGGAGACGCGATTTTCGCCCCCCACGATCGGCTTCGTTTTGCCCGGACACCCGGCCGAGGGAAAACTCGTGCCGGGAGATCGGGTGCTCGACGTGGACGGCGAGCGGATCTCGACGTTCGCCGAGCTCGCGCGGATCATCGGAGAGAGCCCGGGCAAGGAGCTTCATCTCACGATTTTCCGCAATAACGAGCACGTCGAGGTCGTGGTGGTGCCGGAGGAGAAGGTCGTCCGCAAGCCGCTCGACATCGTCGAGAAGGTGGGCGAGATCGGCATCAAGCCGAGCCGACCGGCAGCCGTCGTGGGCGTTTCGAGGCCGGATTCGCCGGCGTATCGGGCCGGGCTTCGTACGTTTGATCTGGTGACCGAGGTGCGAGGTCGGCCGGTGAAGACGTTCGCAGACCTGGAGACGGCGCTCGCGGAGAATCACGGCGAGACGGTGCCGGTGACGTATTTGCGTCCCGTGAAGGTGCCACGCGCATTCGGCGGGCTCGCGGATATGGCCGTGTACGAATCGGGCGTGGCAGCGCTGACGCCCGAGGCGGGGGGGCACGGGGACCTGGAGACGCGGACGGGCCTCGAATCAGCAGACCTTTACGTATTCGACGTGGCGGAGGGTTCGGCGGAATGGAGCGCCGACATGCGCCCGGGGGATCGAATCGTGGAGGTCGATCAGGCGGTGGTGACGGCGTGGGCGACGTTCCTGGAACGCTTGCTCGCGGCGCCGGATCGGCCGCATGTGGTGACGTGGCTGCGAGGCGGGGTGAAAAAGAGCGGGACGATCCTCTTGCGGCGCGAGGATTGGATCGACGAATACGGCCAGCATAGGCCGCGGTATTTCGTGCGTGCGCAAAACTGGTCGCCGGTGGTGCCGGAGCCGTACGTGGAGCACGCGTCACTCCTGCCTTTCGCGCTGCGGAGCGCGCTCGACGAGACGTACGACGTGATCCGCTTCATCGTGGTGGGGATCGTGCGGATCGTCGAGGGCAAGGTGAGCATCTCGACGCTGGGCGGGCCAATCACGGTTTATGACGTGGTCGGGGAGGAGGGCTCGAAGGGCGTCTCGTACTTCGTGTGGGCGATGGCCGTGATTTCCATCAACCTCGGCCTCGTCAATCTTTTACCGATCCCGGTGCTCGACGGCGGGCATCTCCTGTTTTTCATGTTCGAGGCCGTGTCACGGCGGCCTCTGCCGCTCAGGGTGCGAGAAATCGCGAGCCTGGTGGGCCTCCTCGTGCTTTTTTCGTTGATGGGTGTAGCGTTCAAGAATGATGTGGAGCGGCGATGGGACGTGATCCAGGGACAGTTGAGGGAGCTTGTTGATTAGCGAAGCGAGGATCATCGCAGCGCGGGTGCTCACGCGCGTGTGGAGCTCGGATGCGTTCGCGGCGGCGGCGCTGGACGCCGAGCTCGTGCGTCATGCGGGGCTGGATCCACGGGACGCGGGCCTCGCGACCGAGCTCGTGTATGGGGTGCTGCGGACGGAGGTGGCGCTCGTCGCGCGGCTCACGGCATTCACGCCGAAAGGCAAGCTGGACCTGCCGTCGCCGATCATGCGGGCGCACGTGCTCATGGCGGCATACACGATCTGCTTTCTGGACCGGGTCCCAGCGTTTGCCGCGGTGAATGAGGCGGTGGGGGCGATCCGCGCGGAGGGGGACGCACGGACGGGGTCGTTCGCGAATGCGATTTTGCGGAAGCTCTCGGACGAGATCGAGAAGAAGGGCCGGCCCGCATTGATGGCGGCGGCGAGCGAGTCCGCGCCAGGATGGCTGCGGGGATCGTTGCGGCGTTCGCTTGGACGGAGCGCCGCGGAGGCTTATCTGTCGGCGGGGCCGGTGCCTCCGCCCCTGGGTTTGTCGCTCTCGCTATCAGAGGATCGGGCGGCGTGGATCGAGCGATTGCGTGAGGTTTGTCCGGAGGGTTCGTTCGAGGAGGGCCATGCCTCGCCGCGGGCGATCCTGGTGCGCGCAGCGGGGGACGTGCGGCGATTGCCGGGCGCGGGGACCGCGTGGATCGTGCAGGAGGAGGGGGCGCAGGTGGTGGCCCTCGCGCTCGGTGCGCGGCGCGGGGAGCGGGTGCTGGATGCCTGCGCGGGGCGGGGAAACAAGACGTGGCTGCTCGGGGACGAGGTGGGGCCCGAGGGAGCGGTGGACGCGGCGGATCTCTACGCGAGCAAGCTCGAACGATTGAAGGAGGGTCCGGCGGGCCGGGGCGCACGCGCGACGTACGCGGTGGACTGGGCGGCGGGGACGGGTGCGTTCGAGGAGGTGCCGCGCGATTACGATCGGGTGCTGGTGGACGCGCCGTGTTCGGGGGTGGGGACATTGCGGCGAAGGCCGGAGATCACGCTGCGGCGGACGGCGGAGGACGTGAAACGTTTGTCAAGCTTGCAGATTGCGATCGTGCGGAGCGCGGCGACGCGGGTGAAGGACGGGGGGCGGCTCGTGTTCGCGGTGTGCAGCGTGCTCCGGGAGGAAGCCGAGGAGGTGGTGGAGCGGCTCTTGGCGGAGCCTTCGGGGACGGGGGTCGCGCTGGAGAAAGCGGCGATCGACGCGGAGCTTTTGCAGGGAATCGTGGGCGAGGGGGCGACGAGCTTCAGGCTCTTGCCGCATGTCCAGGGGACGGATGGGTATTTCGTGGCGGGGTTCGGGGTGCGGAGAGGTTGACGGGCCCGCGCGGGACCCTACCGCGCCACCTGCTCCCTCAGCGAATTCACGGCGCTGCGCGTCGCGCGCTCGATCACGCGGCCCGCCACGCGGGGGGCCATGAGCGAGCTCACGGGCTCGAGCATGTGCTGCACGCGGACGAACTTCCGGCATACCTCGGCGTCGTCCCCGATGAGGTGCATGAGCTCATCGAAATAAGCGCCCACCACGCGGCTCATCGCGCCGGGGCGCTCACCTCGGGTCTCGGTCCAGCGAAAATCCTCGGCGATCGCCATTCCCCAGACCGACCGCAGGAGCTGCGCCAGGCGCCGCTGATAACGCTTCGACAAACCCACGAGGCTCGGGCCGCCGGCGATCCGCTTGCGCTGGTCTTCGAGGCAGGTGCCGAGCTCCATCGCGCCGAGCACGGCCATCGTCATTCCCTGACCATACATCGGGTTGAACGAGGCGACCGCGTCGCCGAGGGCGACGAAGCGATCGGGAAAACGCTTCAGCTCCTCGAAATGGCGGTGCCGGTTCTCGGTCTTCGCCGAACCGTAAATGGGCGTGATCGGCTCGGCCTTTTGCACGAAATCCCAGACCTCCGGGAAACGCAGGCCTCGGACCCAGGCATTGAAGCCCTCCTCGTCGGACGGCGTGCGCTCGCCGGCGATGCCCATCAGCGTCACGAGCCACTTGTCCCCCTCGCACGCCATGAAGCCCCCGCCACGCGGCAGATCGGGAGGGCTGGGCAGGTCCGCCACGAGGTTGTACGGCGAGACGCTCCGGGGAGCGCGGTACCAGCGGGTCGAATACGAAAGCGCGGCGTCGACGATCTCCTCGCGCGGCGCAGGATAACCAAGCTCCCGGAGCCAGTCGTCCACCCTCGCCTCGCGACCGCTGGCGGCGACGACGAAATCCGCGCGCATCAGGTCTTCGCCGCGCCCATCACGGACCTTCACGCCCGCGACCCCATGGCCCTCGCCGAGGAGGCCCGTCACCTGCATGCCATGACGCAGCTCCACGCGGCCGCCACGCTCGAGCCTGCGCCGCAACGCTTGCTCCCGGAAGGGACGGCTCGCGAAGCTCACCTCGACGCCCGTCGGCGCGCAGGGGAGGCGGGCGACCGGGAAATGTACGAGGGACGTCGCGGCATAGTCGCCCCACGGAGCGCCCGCCGCCCTGAGCTCGTCGCGGAGCCCAGGGAAAAGCGCCTCGAGCGCCTGCTCGCCCCCCGCCAGCAGGACATGGATGTGCCGGGCCTGCGGGACACCCGCGCGGAGCTCGGCAGCGGCGGGAGGTTTGTCACGCTCCAGCAGGGTGACACGATCAAAATGGTCGGTGAGCACGCGCGCCGTGACGAGGCCGGCGATACCACCACCGATGACAATGGCGTGTCGGCCGGATCCATTCGTTGCAGAATGAGACATGATTCCTCCTCGGCGATCCGGACCGGAGGGGCTGACCCGCGGTCCGGGAGCGACCGCCGATCATAGCTGAAAGAGAAAAACTGTCAGCCCCGCACGTCGCGCTCGTGCGGCGCACGGACCTGGAGCTCACCAAGGATCGCGTCGAGGCGGGCCAGAATGGCCTTCTGAAGGGCGATCGACTCCGCCGTGACGGACTCCTGCGGTGCGTCGGGGGCATTCGCCGGAGGTTTGGCGGAATTTTCCCGTGCCGGTGCGGGCGGCGCGAACGCGTTTGCCGCGACGCTCGGGCCAAACGTCATGAGGAAGGTCGCGAGGGCCTTGCCCGACTCGGTGTGGGCAAACTTGTTATCATAGCCCACGGAAAGGCAGGTGGACACGAACACCGCGGCGTCCCAGAAGGTGCGGCACCGCGGGTTGTGGTCCTTTTCGGCGAGCCAGAACAAGTAAGCGCCGCCCAGCACCGAGACGAACAACGTGTCGAGCGGGTCTCGCTGGACGAGCTCACGAAAACCTTGTTTCCACGTGCCATACCCGAGGCCCGAGCCTTGGGTATTTGGGGTGCGTTGGGTAGAAACGAGGCCACGCGCGATCTGCGCGAGGGCAGAGAGCGCTGCTTCGTCGGGATCTCGGCGAGGAGCGGTCATCGTTCACTCGGCAGGGAGCGGGGCCGCGGGCGGGATCGTGGGAGGGTCGATCTCGTGCACCTGGATGCCCGCGCCGGAGGCCGCGCCGATGTTCACGCCGAGGTCCTCGAGCTTCTGCGCGAGGGACGGGTCCTTCTCGATCACGGCGCGGAGCTCGGCCGGGAGCGTGCCGAGGAAAGAGCGGGCCTTGTCGACGATGGCGCGCTCGTCGACCTGCGAGAAGGCGAGCATCTCGCGGAGGAGCGGATACGCAGCGCCGGCCTCGAGGATGGTCTTCAGGACGGGCGAAGCAACAGTGCCGAAGGCCCCGCCGCCGGAAGAGGCGCCGTCGCCGTTCGTCCCGGAAGAGCCGCCCATGCCCTGGAGCTGGAGGACCTTGATCTCGCTGATCGCGCGGGCCGGGGTCATGAGCTCACGCGTGACGGCAGGCAGGACGTCGAGCGCCTTCAACGCGACGTCGCGCAGGAGGAACTTCGTGGAGACGACGTTCTCGGCCTCGATGAGCTTGCGCTTGGCGTCGGCCTCGGCCTCGCCCTTTTTGCGCGTGGCCTCGGCGAGGGCGATGAGGGCTTGCGCCTCCTGCGAGGCGGCCGCGGCCTTGGCTTCGGCGGTGATGCGGACGCGGTCGCCGTCGGCCTCGGCGCCCTTGCGCATGACGTTGGCGCTGGCCTGGGCCTCGAGCTCGCGGGCCTCGGCGAGGCCCTTGGCACGCGCGATTTCGCCCTCGGCAGCGGCGCGTTTGGCGGCGGCCTCGCCCTCGGCGTGCGCCTTGAGCGTGGCGGCCTGGGCCTCGGCTTCGATCTTGAGCTTGAAGGCCTCGCGCTCGGCAGCGATGCGGGATCGTTGCGCGTCCTCCTCGCTCTTGATGACGGCGATGGCCTTCTCGCGGTTGGCCTTCGCGGTCTCCTCGACCGTGATGATGCCCTGCATCGCTTGCTGCTGCTCGGCCTCGGCCTGCGCCTTCAAAGCGGCGGCGCGCGCGGCTTGCTCCTCGCTCTGCGTGACGGCGATCTGCTTGTGGATGCGCGCGGTCTCGACGGTCTGTTGCTTGACGATCTCGGCGCTCTCGACGGACTTTTGCTTGTCGATCTCGGCGGTCTCGAGAGCCTTTTGCCGATCGACCTCGGCGGCCTGGACGACCTTCTGCTTCTCGATCATCGCGGCTTCGATCTCGCGTTGCTTGGCGATCTCGGCGGCCTGCTGCGCCTTCTCGGCGGCGATCTGCGCCTCACGCTGGCCCCGCTGGCGCGCGGCCTCGGCGACGGCGATCGCTTGCTCCTGCTGGATACGCCCGGTCTCGGTGGCCTTGCGTTTGTCGAACGCCGCGAGCTCCTGGGACTGCTCCTGGATGTAGACGGCCTTCGAGGTCTCGGCCTTCTGCGTCGCGGCGTACTCCGAGACTTTGCGGGCCTGATCGGCCTCGGCCTGCTTCTGATCCTGCTCGATCATCAGCGAGCGTTTCTTCGCCTCGGCGTTCGTGTACTGGATGGCGAGCTCTTTCTCGCGCTGGATCTTGGTCGTCTGCTCGGCGTTCGACTGGACGCTCTCGGTGATGGCGCGCAGGCCCTCGGCGTCGAAGACGTCCTGCGGATCGAGCTCCGTCACGGGGACCATCGCGAGCGCGGTGATCGAGACGTTCTCCAGCGTGAGGCCGTTCTTTTTGAGCTCGTCGGAGAGCGTGCTCTGGATGTGCTCGGCGAACTGTTTGCGCTGCCCGTGCAGCTCCATGAAGGCCTGGTTGGCCGAGACGGAGCGGAGGGCGTCGGTGAGTTTGCCCTCGATGAGATCGCCGATCGCGTTCTCGTCGAAGTTGCGCTCGCCGAAGGATCGCGCGGCGGCGAGGACGTCTTCGACGATGGGCTCGACCTTGATGTAGAGCTCGGTCGTGACGTTCGCCTTGATCTTGTCCTTCGTGACGAGGGCGTTTTTGCCCGAGCGCTCGACGGAGAGCTTGATCGAGTGGAGCGAGACGCGCAGGAGCTGGTGGAGGATCGGATAGACGGTGATGCCGCCCCCGATGACGACCTTGTTGCCGCCGGCGCCCGTGCGAACGAGGGCCTCGTCCGCGCCGCAACGTCGATAGAACTTCGCCAGGGTGACGAAGAAGGCGACCAGGAGGACCAGGAAGCCGACCGTACCGAGCGCGAATAACTGGAATTCAGGTTTCTGGAAGAGCTGGGGCATAACGCAGAGGCTCCGAACGAGGGCAAACCCGCATCGCGGGCGACGGTCGATGAGACCGCCTCGCGGGGGGCCGTGGCAAGGGAGAACCGCAATTCGTGGCTCGACGTGCTCAAGGCGCGCGGCGCGCGGGTGATTGACCTTTCGTTTCGGAGGCTTCGGCCTCGGCCTCGACCTCGGCTTCGGATTCGGTCGCGGCGTCGTCGGCGATGCGGAGCGCGGGCACGGGGGGCGCGTCGTCGTCGAGGGGGGCGACGAAGATACGTCCGTCCTTGCCGTCGTAATCGACGATGACCACCTCGAGGCCGGAGGCGATGGGCCGCTCGCCCTCGCGAATGCGGCAGATGACGTGCACGAAATTGCCCGCGCGGTCCTTCACGCGAATCTCGCCGAATTCGTCGGTGACGCGGCTCGAGATGACGATGCCGGTGGAGCCGACGAGGTCCTTGCGGCTCGTGGCCTCGGCGTCGGGGGGGCCGACGACGCGGCCGAGCAGGCGCGAGGCGGAGCGCGTGACGAGGTAAGCGACGAGGAGGGAGGCGGGCAGGCTGAGGGCGAGGGACGAGGTGGCGAGGGCGCCGGCGCGGCCGAAATAAAGGGTGTTGAGGGCGAGGCCGGTCAAACCGAAGCTGACGGCGAAGGTCTGCCAGAGGATCGAAAAGGGGACGCGGCCAGCGCCGAGGTCGACGAGGATCTTGTCGCCGAGGCTCGTGTCGTGATCGGCGTCGGCGTCGGCGTCGGCGTCGGCGTCGTGGTCGGCGTCGGCGTCGGCGTCGTGATCGACGTCGTGATCGGCATCCGCGTCGACGTCGGCGTCATGGTCGGCGTCGTGGTCGCTTCCGCCCACGAGCAGGCCGAGGATGCCGGTCATTTGCAGGAGCGCGAAGAGGATCGCGACGGTGAATACAATCGCGTACGGGAGGTTCGCCCAGGTGAAGAGGGATTGGAGGAGGTCCAAGGGCTTGGCGCGAGAGGGTGTGGCCGCAGGGGGGCGGGGTCAAGAGCGCCCCTATGCGTCGAAGCCTTTTTGCGGCATGCTCTCGCTCGCCGCCATGCTCGAAGCCCCGCTCCCCTGCCTCGCCGACTACCTGCCGCCCCGCGAAAGCCAAGGTGGCTGGCTTTCGGCCGAGCACGCCCCCCTGCCCGCCGCGGGTGACGAGGAAGGCGAGCGATTGCCTCTGTCCTTGCCCGAGGTGATCGACGCGCACGTGCACCTCTTCCCCGACCCGGTCTTCGAGGCGCTCTGGCGCTGGTTCGACAAGAATGCCTGGCCAATCCGGTACAAGCTGTATGCCCGGGACGTGGTGCAATTTCTGTTTTCCCGGGGCGTGTCGCGGATCGTGCCGGT
>JANMGF010000673.1:0-1335 GCA_031374535.1 Polyangium sp. (in: bacteria) | reverse complement strand
GGGCGCTGATTCGTAGCGACGACGAGGCGGCGGAGGGCTCGCTGCTCGTGCGGATGCGGGCCGAGATGGGCGCGCGGCGGATTCCCTTTCGGGTGATCGTGGTGCGGGATCTTTCGGCGCTCGCGGCGACGGGCGAGGGGGTCGTGCAGGTCGCCGCGGGGCGGTATCTGACGCGGGCGGACGTCGAGCGTACGGTCTTGCACGAGATCGAGGGGCACGTTTTGCCGCGGTGCCGGGCGGCGTCGATGGGGCTCGGCATTTTCGTGATCGGGACGCGGGGCGGCGCGGACGATCAGGAGGGGCGCGCGCTTTGTCTCGAGCGGCGCGCGGGTGCGCTCGTGGGTGGGCGGCGGCGGGAGCTCGCATTCCGGCACGTGGCGGCCCGCAGGCTCGAGGCGGGCGCCGATTTCGTGGAGGCGGCGCGCCTTCTGCTGGCGCACGGAGCGCGCCTCGCGGACGCATTACGGATCACGGCACGCGTCTATCGGGGCGGCGGGCTCGGGCGCGAGGTCGTGTATTTGCCGGCGCTGCTCCGCGTGGAGGCGGCGCTCGCCGTGGACCCGGCGCTCGACGGGGTGCTCGGGGCGGGGCGCGTATCGGTGGACGCGGCCGGCATTTTGCGACCTTGGGTCGAGAAGTGTGCTTCGGATATCGATGAAATGAGGTGACGCGTGGCCTCGCGCTTTTGCCAGACGGGAGCGTGAGCCTCACGGGCGAGCTGTATGGGAAGCTTTCGCTCGACGAGGCGGACACCGCGCTCGGCGTCGTGGACTTTGGCCTGGGGCTGACGGCCACCACGGGGTACGACGAGACGTTCGTCGTCGCGCTCGTGCCCTGAGCTGCGATCCAGTATCCTCCTCGGCCGATGAGCCAAGAGCAGGCCCCTTCTCCCCCTTCGATGGTGAAATGGGCGCGGACCTTGACGCGCGGAGGGCAGTTCTCCGGCGTCATCATGAGCGGGCAAATCGCCTCGTGGCAGGACTTTTACCACACGGTGATGGATGCCCCGTGGCCGCTCGTCCTGCTTTCGCTTGGCGTGACCTACCTCGCGATGAACCTCATGTTCGCGAGCCTCTATCTGCTCGGCGGTGATTCCATCGCCGGCGCGGATCCGACATCCTTCACGGACGCGTTTTTCTTCAGCGTGCAGACGATGGCGACGATCGGCTACGGCACGATGGCGCCGAAGACGCTCTACGCGCACGCCCTCGTGACGATCGAGGCGATCTGCGGGCTCTTCGGCGTGGCGCTCGCGACGGGCATCGTGTTCGCCAAATTCGCGCGGCCCACGGCGCGGATCGTGTGGAGTGACGTCGCGATCATCACGAAGCGCAA
>JANMGF010000670.1:0-8292 GCA_031374535.1 Polyangium sp. (in: bacteria) | reverse complement strand
ATCGTGGCGGCGAGCGCGAGGCGCGCGGAGGGCGAGAGATCGGCGAGCGCAACGCCCGTGGAGAGCGGCGCGAAGCGGGGATCGAGGGGGCGGCCGTAGGCGGAGGAGACGAGCGGCATGGTGGACGTGAGGCTTAGCACGCTCCAGAAGCGGAAGGAAACGGCGCGTCAGGCGCGACGGAGCTTGCCGCGGTCGATTTTGCCGAGGTGGGTGCGGGGCAAAACGTCGACGAGGAAGACCTCCCGCGGGGCCTTGTAGGGCTCGAGTTTTTCCCGGACGAATGCTTTGAGCTCCTCGTCGAGCCCCGGCCGTTTTTCCCGGGAGAGGACGTAGGCGTGGGGCTTGGTCAAACCATTCTCGTCGGGGACGCCAACGACGGCGCACTCCTCGACGGCCGGATGGCAAAGCAGGCAATTTTCGACCTCGGCGGGGGCGAGCCATTTGCCGCCGACCTTGAGCATGTCGTCGCCGCGGCCACAGTAGATGAAATACCCGTCCGCGTCCTTGCGGAGCATGTCGCCGGAGACGTACCATTCGCCGCGGAAGGCGCGCGCCGTCTTCTCCATCTCGTGCCAGTATCCAATCGCGCGGGAGCCGCCGCGGACCCAGAGCCAGCCGACCTCGCCGTCGGGCACTTCGCGGCCGTCATCGTCCGCGACCTTGACCTCGAATCCAGGGACGACCTTGCCGAGCGTGCCCGGACGAACGTCGCCGGGGCGGTTCGTCAGGAAGACGTGCCACATCTCGGCGGTGCCGAGGCCGTCGCAAAGCTCGACACCAAACGCCTTCTTCCAGCGATCGTAGAGCTCGACGGGCAGGGCCTCGCCGGCGGAGGTGGCGACGCGCAGGCAGGAAAAATCCTGCGTGGCGGCGTCGGGGTGCGAGACCATGTGGTTCACCATCGTGGGGACGTTGACGAGGACGGTCGGGCAGTGCTTTTTGATCTGCTCGAAGAGGACCTCGGCCGTGCAGCGCTCCGGGAAAAGGACGCAGCTCCCGCCGACGGAGAACGGGAAAAGGAGGTTACAGCCGGTGGCATACCCGAAATAAAGCTTGGGCACGGAGAGGGTGCGGTCGTCGGGGCCGTAGCCGAGGACGCGTTTCGCGAAGAGCTCGGTCGTGTTGACGAACGAGGCGTGGGTCTGGACGACCGCCTTGGGGCGGCCGGTGGTGCCGCCGGAGAAGAGCCATATCGCGGCGTCGTCGCGGTGGCTGGGGAAGAGGTCGATCGCGTCGGGAACCCCCTCGGCGAGGGCCTCGAAAGAGGCGTGCGGGGCGGGGTCTTTCGCGCCGACGACGAGGATCCGGCGGAGGTGGCGCGCGCTCTGGGCAGCCTCGGCGAAGGCGGCGAGGTGTTCTTCGTGGACGATCGCCACGGTCGCGCGCGTATACTCGTAGAAGTAGGCGATCTCGTCGGGTTTGAGGTGGCAATTGACCATGACGACGACGCCGCCCGTGGCGAGAATGCCAAAGAAGGCGCCGGCGAACGCGGGGATGTCGGGGAGGGCGACGATGACGCGTTGCTCGGGCTTTTGGCCGAGACCCTGGAGGACGTGGCCGAAGCGGGCGGCCAGGCGATCGACGTCGGCGTAGGTGAGGCGCTCTTCGCCCGCGACGATGGCGACGCGATCGCCGTGGCCCTCGCGCAGGCGCGCGCGGAGGAACCAATCGGCCATGTTGAGGTCTTCGGGGATCTCGAAGGGTCGCTCCATGCGGCGGATGGTGCGACGAGGGGGCACGCGCGGGCAAGGGGATTCGGGCAGGCGCCCAGGCTTCAGCGCACCTCGCGCCACCACGCGTCGAGGCGGGCTATGGCACGGCGGACGTCGTCCGGATCGAGGACGTCGCGCGCTTCGCCGATGCGCGGCGCGAGGAGGGGAAGCTCGCCGCCGCGGGCGCCCTCTTCGAGGACGACAATGGGCTCGTCCCAGGCATGCAGCGCGAGATCGAAGGTGCTCCAGTGGACGGGGAGGAGCGGTCCGCCGCCGAGCGCGCGATGGGCTTCCATGGCTTGCCAGGGCCCGAGGTGAATGTCGCCCCACGCGGGGTGGAAAGCGCCGACCTCGAGGAGGATGAGGTCGAAGGGGCCGAATCGCTCACGAATGAGCGGGAGCGCTGGCTCGGGGCCGGTGTCGCCGGAGAAAAAGACGCGGTGGCGGGGGCCACGAAAAACGTAGCTGGCCCAGAGGGTCTGGTTTCGATCGAAGGGGCCGCGGCCGGAGAAATGTTGCGCGGGGGTGGCGGCGACGACGACGTCGGTGCCCGGGATCTCGGCTTCCTCCCACCAGTCGAGCTCGGTGATCCGATCGTGCGGCACGCCAAACCCTTCGAGGCGGGCGCCGACGCCGAGGGCGGTGATGAAATGGGCCTCGGTGGTGGTCGCGAGGAGGCGGACCGCAGCGGCGTCGAGGTGATCGTAATGGTCGTGGCTGACGAGGACGGCGTCGAGGGGCGGGAGACCGGGGATCGGGACGGGAGGGGCGTGGAATCGCTTGGGGCCAGCGATACGCGTGGGGGAGGCGCGCTCGGCCCAGACGGGATCGGTAAGGATACGCGCGCCGTCGATCTCGAGGAGGACGGTGGAATGGCCGAGCCAGGTGGCGCGAAGGCCCGTCGGCAGAGCGTCACGCCAGCGATCGAGCGGGGAGATCATGGGCAGGGGGCCGGGGGGCCTGCGCGGGACGCTGGGCGCGAAGTATTCTCGCATCACGGAGAAATCGACGCGGGGCGGGCGCTCGGGGGTCGGGTTGGCGAAACGACCGTGGATGAAGTGGGGAGCCTTTTCCATGCGCGTTCGGCGCGCGTGGGCTCGTTCGGAGGAGAGGGCGGCGGTGGTTTCGCGCTCCAGGGCGGATGAACGGGTCATGCAGGGTTCCTCGTTTTGCTACGGACCACGGAACCAGAGGGGCGCGAGGGGGATTTCGACGGCGTCGAAGGGTTCGGCGCGGAGGATCTCGTCGTCGGCGAAGACGGCGATGTCGGTGAAGCGGCCGTTGATGAGTTTTTTGATTTCGACCGTGCGCTCGGGGGGATTTACGACCCACAGGTAGGCGACGCCGACCTTGGCATAAAAAGGGAACTTGACGCGGCGATCGTACTTTTGGTTCGAGGGGGAGAGGATCTCGCAGACCCAGTCGGGCACGACCGTGATGGGGCCGTCGCCCGGCACCTCCGGCAAACGCTCACGGCGCCAGCCTGCGATGTCCGGCGCGACCTCGGGGCTGTTCGGCAGCTCGATGCCGGGCTCGTCGAGGATCCACCAGCCGCCAGGCCCGCCGGTGCCACCGTGGAAGGGGCCGAAGAGATGATAGCCGAGAGCCGACGACACGAGAGTATGGCGGCCACGCGGGCGAGGCTGGGTGTAGAGGACCCCCTCGATGATCTCGCCCTTCACCCCGGGCGGGAGCGCTTCGAGGTCGGCGTACGTCGCGGGCTTCGTCTCACGAGCGGCGCTGCTCATGGGCGGATCATGCCCGAACGGCGACCAAACGCCAGCCGACTCAGCCCACCGCCGGGGCCTTCTTCTTCCGCGGGCCGAGGACGCGGGACTGAAGCGGGGGCACGTGCGTGGCGAGCTCGTCCGCCCAGAGCCAGAAGCCGGCGCGGCGCACGTCGCGGTGGCCCTTCACGAGCAAAGTCCAGAGCCGGTCGCGGAGCTCGGCCGCGGACACGGCGCCTGCGTTTTTCTTGCGCCGCGCGCCTTTGGGCCGGAGCAGATAGCTTTGGGCGAGGGCATGAGCGAGGCGGGTACGCGTCGCGGACGAACGCAAGGGTGGAGGCCGGGGGGCGAGGGTGCGGCGGCGGGTTTCGCGCTCCAACACGTCGGTTCCTCAGGGTTTGCCGCGCGGGGTGGAAACCTGTATGAAATCACCATGCAGGACGCCACATCCACCCTCGTGATCGAGGCGACGAAGGATCACGTGATTGCCGTGTTCCGCCGGGTGATCCTCATCGTCTTCGAGCGCGAGACCACGTTGGCGGCCGCGGCAGCCTACCGGCGGGCGCTCGATTTGCTGGACGGAGAGTACCCGAACGGGATCGCGACCCTGACGATCGTGGCGGAGAACGCGCCGCTGCCCGCGCAAGGCGTGAGGGAGGCATTGGCCCTGGCGATGCGGGCCGCGGGCAAACGGATCCAGCGCTCGGCCGTGTACTTCGAGGGCGATGGCTTCCGCGCCGCGGTCGTGCGCGGCGTGGCGACAGGCTTGTCGCGGGTGGCGACGCTGCCGTACCCGCACAAGGTGTTCAAAACGATCGAGGAGGCCGCTGCATGGCTCGCGCCCGAGCTCGGCGATCGAGAGCTCTTGCGCGCCGTGGACGTGGCGCGCGGGAACGTCGTGACGATCGCGTAGCGGGGCCATTCATTGGCGCTGAAATCCGCGCACAATTCGTCGCCAATCCGAGCTAGAGTCCGCCGTCCCGTGAGCACGAAAACCCGAACCCTCCTCGCCACGTCGCTCCTCCCCCTGGCCCTCGCCGCCGCGTGCGCGTCCTCGCCGGAGCCCAAGGAGCCGCTTGGCCAGATCCCGAGCGCGACCACCACGGCCAAGCCCGAGTGGATCCCGTTCTCCATCCGCGCGGGGAAACCCGTCGAGAACGATCCGCGCGAAAAGCACCTCGCGGAGCTCCGGCAGCTCACGTTCGGCGGCGAGAACGCCGAGGCGTACTGGTCGCCCGATGGCAAGAAGCTGATCCTGCAGTCGACGCGAGAAGGCGCGGCGTGTGATCAGCAGTTCGTGCTCGATCTCGAGTCGGGGGAGACCAAACGCGTCTCGAGCGGCAAAGGTCGCACGACCTGCGGATACTTCCTGTACCCGAAGGGCGACAAGATCCTCTACAGCACGACCGAAGCCGCGGGGCCCGCGTGCCCGCCGAAGCCCGACCGCGCCCTCGGATACGTCTGGCCCCTCGATCCCTACGACATCTACACGGCGAACCCCGACGGATCCGGGATCCAGCTGCTCATGGGCGGCCCCGGCTACGACGCCGAAGCGACGATGGCCTTCGATGGCTCACGCATCGTATTCACGTCGAGCCGCGACAAGGATCTCGAGCTTTACACGATGAAGCCCGATGGATCGGACGTCCGCAGGATCACGAGCACGCCCGGGTACGACGGCGGCGCGTTTTTCTCGCCGGACTCGACCAAGCTCGTCTGGCGCGCGAGCCGGCCCGAAGGCAAGGAGCTCGAGGATTTTCGCGCGCTCCTCGAAAAGGGGCTCGTTCGGCCGACGAAGCTCGAGATCTACGTCGGCGGCCCCGAAGGACAAAACGCGCGCGCCGTCACGAACAACGGCAAGGCGAACTTCGGGCCGTACTTCCTGCCGGACTCGCGACACGTGATCTTCTCGTCGAACATGGACGCCGTGCCGGGCTTCCGCGGCGCGCCGAACTTCGAGCTTTACGTCGTCGACGCCGAGGGGCCCGTGACGGCGACGGGCGCGCCCGCGAGCGAGCGGATCACGTTTTACGACGGGTTCGACGGCTTCCCGATGTTCTCGCCCGACGGCAAGTACCTGGTCTTCGCCTCGAACCGCTTCGGAGAGACGCCCGGCGAGACCAACGTGTTCGTCGCCCGCTGGGTCGAAACGGATCGATGACCGTCCGCCCGCGCGCCTTCACGTTCCTTGGGTCCGCGCTCCTCGCCGCGGGATGTGGCGCAGGGGATCCCCCGCCCGCCGCGCGCCCCACGGCCCCCTCGCCGCCCGCCGCCGAAGCACCGCCGCCCTTCGTTTCCCCCGCGCGCTGGTCCTTCCACCCGCCCATGCCCACGTCGGCCACGGCGACGCTCGCGCTCGAAGGCGGCGGCTGCTTGCTCGCCACCGAAGACGGGCAACGTTTCCGCACCACACGCGCCTCGAAGGACGGGGCCACGACGACGTGCAGCGGGCGCGCCGAGGCAGCGGCCGATCTCGCGCCCGAAGCGATCGTGGGCATCACGAACCAGGGCAATACGTCGTGGCTCTTCGTGGGGCGAAGCGGCAACCTCTACGAAGCCGAAGGCCCGCTCGCCGAGCTGCGCCGCGTACGCCCCGGACCGGCGCGGTTCACGCACATCACGAGCGGCGGTCGCACCGTGCTCGGCACGACGGCGAGCGGAGAGCTCTATCGCCTCGATGAAGGCTCGACGTGGACACGTGTCCCGATCAAGGAGCGCGTCTTCGACGTCGCCGCGGCAGATGATGGTCGCGCCCTCGCGCTCGCCCTGCCCGAGTCGCTGCTCACGAGCGACGATGGGAAGACGTTTCAGCCGGCGAAAGGCGCGGGGCCCATCGGCGCGCGTCGTGTCGGGCGTACGTCGAACGGCGAGCTCGCAGCGCAGGGGATCACCGGGACACTCGTGTGGGATCCCCAGGCGAGCCCGCCGTTCGTGAAGCGAACCGAGGCCCTCAAAACAGGGCCGGGATCGATCGAGATCGAACCGTCCTTTGCGCCTTCGGCGAGCTCGGTGCTCGAAGGCCGCGCCGTGCTCGAAGGAGACCGTTACCTCGAAGTCGTGTTGCCCGCGGACGGCGAGGATTGGGCCCTCTTGACGGGTCCGCTCGACGGCCCGCTGACGAAAAAGCCCCTGCCTGGAACGAGCGGATGTACGAGCCTCCGGCTCGGCGCGCGGGGCCTTCACGTCATGCTCGGGTGCCTCAAGAGCAACGACGACGACGACGGGATTATCGAGCTCCGGGCGAGCAGCGACGGCGGCGCACGTTTCGAGGAGCCGATCTCGCTCATGACGGGCGAGGCGTTCGTCGGCGTCACGGTCTCGATCGACGGGAGCGCGCTCGTCACGGGCGCCTGCAAGACCCGGGCGACCTCGACGGGATGCGGCAACGCGGCCCCGATGCTCGTGCGCCTCGAAGGCGGCAAACGCACGGCCACCGTCGCAGCCACGCCTCCGCTCGCTGGCGCGCCCGTCTCCCCGGCATTCTCGGTCGACGGCGGATCGGTCTACTTCCTCGCGCGCCGCGGCAAGGACGACAAGCTCGCGCTTTACGTGTCGCACGACGGCGGCGAGACGTTCAGCGAGCGCGCGCTCGACGCCTCCCGCGCGCGTCGCGGCGACGGTCCCGAAGCGTCCGAACCAAGCGAGGAGATGCCCGCGGAAGAGGTCGACGCGGAGCTCGATCCACGCGACCAGGCCGCGCTTCGCCCAGGCGACGACGGCACCGTGGGCCTCACGCTCCTGACGCCGCGCGGGCTCGCGTACGTCACGACGGACGAGGACGGCCGTCTGCTCGGCATGGCGCGTCCGCCCGTGGATCCGGGGCTCGTCGGCGGCGTGGGTCGCCATGCGATCGCGTTTTCGGTGTTCTCCGAGAGGCCCCTCGGCGAGCAGCCGGTCGGGGCGTGGGAGTCGGTCGATGGCGGCGCGACGTGGACCGAGATCGCCCCCACGCAGAGCCTCGCGCGCGAGATCGCCCGAGGACCGCTCTCGCTCGTGTGCGGGAGCGCCGGTTGCCTTGTCGGCGACACGATGACGCGTGTCGGCTGGTACGGACAGACCGAGACCTTCACCCCCACATTGCCTGGACCGCCCGAGCCGCGGCGCATCCCTTCGCCCCGCACGCCGATCGTCTGCGAGCTCGATCCACGCGTCGGCTGGACACGTATCGAGGACGTCGATCCGATCCAGCCGCTCGGCATGCCCAGCGTCCATCAACTCGCGCGGGGCCGCGCGCTCTGGTCGGTGCTCTCGTTCGACCCTCGCACGAGCGGCGTGAGCGTGACGGCCGCGCTTGCTCCCGAGCGGGGCGAGGGCGAGGCGCGCGTGACGACACGTTCGTTGATGGCCGCGGCGCCCCCGGGCGCGCAGATCGCCATGGAAGTCTCGCACCAGATGGAAGGGTACGCCGTCGCGCGTGTGCGATTGCCCCCGGCCCCGCGAGAGGGCCCGCGGTTCGTGGGGCCCATGCGTGACGTCGAGCTCGCCTGGGAAAACTTCATGGACGGCTCCTCCGCCAAGGTTCGCCTCCCCGACGCGGGCGCTTTTTCCAGCGGTGACATCAAGCCCGACGGCGATCGCTGGCTCCTCGACACAGCGCTCATCTCCGTCACCCCGGGCGGCCTTTTCTTCCGGCCCCATGCGCCCGAATCACGCGATTCCCTGACGTACCTGCTCGATCCCAAGGGCAAACGCAGGACGTTCCCCTACCCGACCTGGTCCTCGTTCGTCGAGGCGGGCGTGACGGATCTCAGCATGGATGCCGTGCTCGCCGAGGGACAGCTGCTCGCCGCCGCCAGCGTCTCCGACGACGACGCGGGCCCGCTGACCTTCCTCCTCGGCCGCCAGGGCGACGA
>JANMGF010000669.1:0-1160 GCA_031374535.1 Polyangium sp. (in: bacteria) | reverse complement strand
TTGCGCTTCTCGACGTTGCGCCGTCGGTCCCGTCGGTCCACGTCGAGGCGCGAAGCGAGCTGCCGGCGGGTGGCGGGCTCGGCAGCTCGGCGGCGCTGGCGGTGGCGATCGCGCGTGCGGCCGAGGCGCTCTCGCGAGGGGAGGACGCGAGCTCCGAGGAAGAGGCGGCGAGCGAGGCACGCGCGCTCGCACGTGCGGCCGCGTGGGAGCGGATCTTCCACGGCAATCCCTCGGGGATCGACGCGACGGCCGCGGCGCGAGGTGGCATCTTCCGGTACGCGCGCGTCGAGGGCGTTCGGCCGATCACGCCGCGCGAGGAGCTCGTGTTCTGCGTTGGATCGACGGGCCTGCCGTCGTCGACGCGTGACATGGTCGCGCTCGTGGCCGCGCAACATGCGAAGGATCCCGTGCTCGTGCATCGCTCGATCGACGCCGTCACGTCGATCGTGAGCAACGCGGCGCTCGCCATCGAGGCCGGTGACATGCGGGCGCTCGGCGACCTCATGAACATGAACCAGCTCGTGCTCTCGGGCCTGTTCGTCTCGACGAGCGAGATCGAGGAGCTCTGCGGGATCGCGCGGAGTGAAGGCGCGCTCGGCGCGAAGCTCACGGGGGGCGGCGGAGGCGGGTGCGTCATCGCGCTCGTGCCGCCCTCGTTTCGCGACGACGGGACGAGGGATCAAGAGCGGGAGGACAAGGACGCGGCGCGTATCCTCGACGCATGGCGCGGGGCGAGCGCTCGTTACGAGGGGTTCGTCGCGCGGATCCGCGCGTCGAGGCGCGTGTTTGGTTCCAGCGCAGAAGGAGGTGTTTCTTGACGATCCGTGTGGCCACCGCGACGGCACACCCGAACATCGCGCTGGCAAAGTACTGGGGAAAACGCGCGGATGGCGTGAACCAGCCCGCGGTGCCGAGCCTCTCGGTGACGCTCGCCGGCATGGCGACGACGACGACCGTGACGTTTGATCCGGCGCTCGCGGAAGACACGTTTTTGCTCGGCGGCGCGCCGGCAGACGATGTCGCGCGCGGGCGGGTCGTAAAACTCCTCGATCGTATTCGCGGCGCGTCGAGGATCGCGGCGCGAGCTCGCGTCGAGAGCAGCAACGACTTCCCGACGGCATCGGGGCTCGCGTCGAGCGCGTCGGGCTTCGCAGCGCTCG
>JANMGF010000932.1:0-1509 GCA_031374535.1 Polyangium sp. (in: bacteria) | reverse complement strand
CTCGGGGTCTGATCCTGCAAATGCGTGAATCACATCGACGGCTGCCTCGCTCGATGGACGAGGGTCGCGGCCGAGGACGAACTCGTAGGCGCCACGCAACCGGTGCGCCCTCGCCTTCCAGAACGCGACAATCCATGGGCTGGAGCTCTTCTTCTCCAGCAGAGACACCGCCTCGGAAAACGCGCGGAGGGTCTCCTCGGCGGGCTTTCCCCGTTCGATCTCGACTTCGAGCAGCGCCTTGAACACGTTCGGCCTCCTGCCCACGGGCAAGGCGAACTTCGGATCGAGCTCCATGGCCTGGTCGAAATGCCGGATGGCGTTCCTCGCCAGCCTGGTTCCATCCCGCCCGGACATCAGCTCCTTCTGCGCCTCGGAGAAATACGCCTCACCGAGCTCGTTGATCGCCCAGGTGAAACGTGAATCCAGCTCCAGCACTCGCTCGTAAGCTGCAATCGCCTGGGCCATCGTCGCATCCCGCCCAAGAGCATACATGACCTCGGTCCGCGTACAGAGCGCCAGGGCCACGGCATAATGAGCCATGACATCCGATGGATTCGTCCTCGCGCTCTCTTCGGCGATACGAACCACATTCTCGATAGCGAGGTTCGTTTTCTCTGACACGTCATTGGCGAGGAATTGAACGTACACGTTCGACGTCATCACGAGCGCTCGCTGGACGCGCACCTTGCCGTCCCTCGAGCTCGATTGCACCGCGCGCCCACACGCCTCCTCAGCCACGTCGAACGGCGCGCCTGGAGGCAACCCCTTCGTCCATGCCGCCCACCCCATCTTCTCCCACAGCTCGCACGCGGCGCGATGCACCTCGGGATCGCTCCGCCCCATGTCCGCGGCCACCTCGTACGTCTTTCCCGCCGGGTCGAAATACGACTTCATCTTGTCATAATCGAACGCCGCATCATGCCTGTACTTGCTCCCCATCGCATACAGCGCGTCCGCCTCGAGCTTCTTCGCCTCGTACATCCACGGCGCCCTCTCGAACGCCTCCTTCGCCTTCTGGATCGCCTCCTCGTTTTTCCCCTCATAAAGCGCGATCAGCCCCTCCGCATACGCCGGCACCTCGATCTTCGCCGCCAGCGCCGCCCGCAAATGCCCGAGCGCCGGGTCCCGGAGCGCTTTCTCCAGCTCCTCGACCTTCTTCTTGCGCTCCTCCTCGTTCGTGATGCGCCGCGTCTCCGAAAGCGCCCGCCGAAACATCTCGCCAATCGCCCGCCCCAGCGCATACTCCAGATCCGCCGACGAATACCCCGCAGCGATCGCCTTCTGCAGATGCTCCCGCGCACCCTCCGGATCCCCGAGCGCAAGGTGCCCACGCCCGATCGCGTAATGCCCCGGCCCCTCGCCCGCCCGCCCCGCCGCCGCCATTCTTTGCTCGATCTCCCCGAGCCTCGCGCGCACCACGTCCCGCTCCCGCTCCACGTCGTGTAAAGGAAGCTCGTACGCCGCGCGCAAAAAGAGTTCCATTTCTTTCACGCCCTCGCCGAGCACGAT
>JANMGF010000574.1:0-2660 GCA_031374535.1 Polyangium sp. (in: bacteria) | reverse complement strand
GCCGGCAAGACCTCCTCGATACGCTTGCACGTCGCCCAATCCGCCTCGAGCTCCGCGACCTCGACCTCACGGAGGCCGGCCCGCAGCCGCACGGCCGGGTCCGCGAGCAAGATGGCCTCAAGCATCGCAGCATGAAACCGTTACGCGATTCGTTCCAGGAAGGGCGTCAGCGCGACGGCGCTCTCGAAAGCGAGGGCAGCACCCGGGAGAGGGCCACGGCTCGCACGGCCATGGGGCACGTCTCGTATTGGTCCTGCTGGGGCAATGTCTCGCCGAGGAGCCGCGCAGGGAACCGCTTGAAGAGCGGCAGCCGTCGGTACAGGTGCATGGGCAGATAGATGGGGATCGGCTCGCCCCCAGCGTCGATCGATAGCAACGCGCGGATCCATGACCCGTCCATGATGTCCCGGCGCTGATACTGACGACGCTCGAGCAAGGTCCGCTCGGTGCGCGTGAAGAGGTAATCGGCAGGCAGGATCCGGTTGGCCTTGGCCCACGCCTCCCGCACCTGCTTGGTCAAGCTCTCCGCCACGTCCGGCGCGCCGTCGAGCGGGGTCTTCATGACCTCGGCGATAGCGTCGAGCGTCTCCTTGAGCCGCTTGTCGTTCGCCGAGAGCGGGCTGGCTGCCTGCAGGACGGCGTTGAGCTCCTCCACCGGATCGAACGGGAAGGACAGCTCCCCGGCGAGCAGCCCGAGCGGCGGGGGCGCGGCGCCCGCGGCCTCGAGATAAGCGACCATGGCCTCATGCAGGGATTGCGCGGTGGCCGGCGCAGCGGTCGACAGAATGGCGAGGACGTCGGCCTTCGACAGGGACCCGCTCGCGCTAGCTTCATCCTCCGTGGCGAAGGAAAGGCCGAGCAGCGAGGTCTTGCGGGGCACCGGCTTCTTCGGCGCGCTCATGAGGCTGGCCCACTCCGGGTTTTTCTTGAGCGCGGCGCCGCAATTCGGGTCGAAGAACACGAGCTCCAGCGGTACCGTTTTCGCCGGCGCCGTGGATGCGGCAGGCGCGCCCGAGACCGCCGTGGTGCTGCCGCTGCGCGAGGGCGGAGCGGGGCGCTCGTCCGCGGCGAAGCGATCGGCTGCTGCATCGGAGGCAGCGACGGCGCCGACGAACGCGGCGGCAGCGAGATCCTGCGGGGCGCGCGCGAGCGGCGTCACGAGGGCGGGAGCCGGCGGCGGGGCGGGCGCAGAGCGGAACGGCGGCGATATCGTTGCCGGCTTTGATGGCACGGGGGGGGGGCGGAAAGGGGGCGGCGGCGGCGCGACCTGCGCCTGTGGCGGGTCGAGCCACGGCGGGAGCCCCGAGGACGGCACCATATCTTCCACGGACATGCGCCTGGTCTGCTCTTCGGCGGGGCGCGACGGCGGCGCGGTGGGCGGCGCGGTGGCAACCGCGGCTCGGGGCGGCGGCCCGGGCTCCGATTTGCGGAAGGGCAAAGGCGCGGCGCCGGCGAGGGGCCTGACGACCGAAAGCGTGTTCTCCTCGTGATCCATTGGGCGGGCGCGCGTCACCTGCACCGGCTGCGGCCTGCGCCATGTCACCTCGGTATCGTCGACGTCTACTTCCGGTTCGGGCACCGGGGCCAGCGCTGCGAGCGGCACGGGGCGCGCGGCCGGCGCCCTTTCAACAGCCTGTCGCGGCGTGAGCCGCTCGCCAGGCGCATCGAGCGCGAGGATGAGCCGCCCATCCTCATCCGCGCGCTCCAGCGGCCATTCGGCGCGAAGCGTCAGCGTGACGATCGCGCGCGCGGTGTCGATCCACAACGTATCGGCCCGCATCGCGATTTCACGCGCCTCGTGGCGGGGCCGCTCTACAAAGGCCCGGGGGAAGCTCGCGGGGAGCTGGAAGATCAGGCGGGGGTGATCGGGGTGCAGGTGATCGAGGAGGACCTGTTCGCCCGGGAGCAGCGCTTCGATTTGCTGATCCGCCGGCGCAGCCTGGAAGAAACCCAGATCGAAATGCTCTCCCAGCGGGTCCTTTGGCCAGCGCTCATCGGACCAGGTGGCGACGCGCGCGCCGAGCCGCTCGCGGCGCGCGGGCCAGGTCCGGGCGATGGGCCCGAGGCCCACGGCAGGGACGATTTCGGTGGGCTGCGTGAGGCGGAGCCCGACGGGCTGGAGGTTTGGCGCGGCGCGCTGGCCATAAGCGTCCGGGGGCGCGTCGGCGCGGAGCCCGACGGGGTTGTCCGGACCGGCGGCGGCGCGCTCGTATCGCAGCGACATACGCGTCCAGGCCGCGCCGTCACGCAGCGCGCCCTCGGGCGTGAAGAGGCGCTGGCAATGGGCCTCGATCGACTTGCTGATCTTGCCCGCCACGACCTGCGCGACGAGCTTCCGGACGGGCTCCTTGCGTGGGGCATACGCGTAGCCCACGACGAGCACGTCTGCGCGGGGCTTGACCGGGGTGAGGTCGCTCGGGGCGTAGAGGCTCTTTCGTGGATCGTCCTCCCAGTACACGTCGCGCTCGTGCATGGGCTCCTGGGGCTCGATGGGCATGAGCGTGCCGGGCGCGAGCGCGTACGTGGCCTTGCACGCGGCCATCAGGGTAAAGCGGTCCTCGCGGGGGCGGAAGACGAGGGCGCAGGCTGGAAGCGGGCAAAGGGAGAAGACGTCCATGGATAGGTCTCAGCCCACGGTGACCGTGGAGCAGGTGCCGATC